>JAGLTY010000013.1 GCA_023135025.1 Bacteroidales bacterium
CTCCTTCCCGTGTAGCTGTCCGAACAGCTTATCCAGGTTTCCGAAGAAGAGGCCCTGCTGGTGCGGATTTTCCCCGTAGCGCAGCTTCCTCGAAGTTTTTTCACTTACTTTCAGGGCGCTCATCTGGCCCCCATCGAAAAACTTAAATATTTCAGAATCATAATGAGATGAGATATTGAAAGCCTGAGTGGCAAACGCTTTTCTCTCTTCCAGGCTGGTGGCGCCTTTGCCTTTTTCGAGGAGCGTACAGAGTGGGCCATACTGTTCACGCGACGAAACCACCATCACATCTTTGTAATTCTTGGCAGCTGCCCTGATCAGGGAGATCCCCCCGATATCAATTTTCTCAATAATTTCCTGGTCCGATGCACCCGAACGCACAGTATCTTCAAAAGGATAGAGGTCCACAATCACCAGATCGATCTCGGGAATCCGATATTCGACCAGCTGGCTAAGATCGCCCGACTCTTCTCTTCTGGCCAGGATACCCCCGAAAACCTTGGGGTGAAGGGTCTTCACCCGACCACCCAGAATAGAGGGGTAAGAGGTGAGGTCCTCTACAGGGGTGACAGGAATCCCAAGCTCCTCGATAAATTTTTGTGTTCCACCTGTGGAGTAGATGGAAACAGCCAGTTCATGAAGTTTTTTTACAATACTATCCAGCCCCTCTTTGGAGAAAACTGAAATCAGAGCACTGTTGATTGACTTATTGGTTGTCATTGGTTTTATGGATAGTTCTTCCTACTTTTAACTTTCTTTGCAAAAGAAGCAGTTTCCGTTGACATAAAGAAGTCAAAACGCAACAATTTATTAATGGTTATCATAAGGTTAGTTTGGGAGAGTTTGGTCATGGCCATTCAGTCGGTTGTTGTAAACCGTCTCAGGGCCATGCTGTCTCTGCTGGGAATCACCATTGGCATTTTTGCCATCATTGCTGTATTCACTATTGTGGACTCTCTTGAATCCAATATCCGGGAGAGTGTAAACAGCCTGGGAAGTGATGTGATTTATGTTGAGAAATGGCCCTGGGCGCCGGAAGAGGGGGAGGAGTATGCATGGTGGAAATATATGAACAGGCCACTGGCCTCCCTTGATGAATTTGAGTTTATTAAACAGAAGAGCCGCTATGCACGGCATGTCTGTTTTCTTTCAGCTGTGGGTCGCAGAATTGAGTACCGGAACAACAATGTGGAAGGAGCGACGGTTTTCGGGGTCACGGAAGGTTTCAAGGATATCCGCTCCTTTGAGGTGGCGAATGGGAGGTACTTCTCTCCCATTGAGTCCAAATCGGGCCGGAATGTGGTTGTGATCGGAAGCAAGATTGCAAAAGATCTTTTTCAGGGTGAGAATCCTGTGGGGAAATATATGGATCTGATGGGCAGAAAAGTGATGGTGATCGGGGTGCTCGAAAAGGAAGGAAAGGGAACCTTTGATGCGTTTATACTGGATGAGGTTGCCATACTTCCCCTGGAATACTATCGCGGGTTCATAGATATCAGGCGCGACATGGCCAATCCCCAGATCTGGGTGCAGGCAAAACGAAGAGTAAGTGTGGAGGAGCTTACTTTCGAAGTTACACAATTGCTACGCTCCTACAGGAGACTGCAGCCTTCAGAAGATGATAATTTTGCCCTGAATCAGACCAGCATTATCAACAACCAGCTGGATCAGCTGTTTGCAGTGCTGAAGATAGCTGGCTTTTTCATTGGCATCTTTTCCATTATTGTTGGAGGATTCGGAATCGCCAACATCATGTTTGTTTCAGTGAAGGAACGCACCCATATCATTGGAATCCAGAAGGCACTGGGAGCCAAACAGTACTTTATACTGCTTCAGTTTCTCTTTGAGTCGGTGATGTTGTCGATAGCAGGGGGGGTCATCGGACTGCTGGTTGTATATATCGGAGCCTCTATTATTACCATGTCCGGTGATTTTACAGTTACCCTCACCCTGGATAATATTGTCCTGGGTATAGGATTATCCAGTGTGATCGGACTGATCAGCGGCATTTTCCCTGCATGGCAGGGAGCCAGGATGGATCCGGTGGTGGCGATCAACACCTCTTTCTGATTGCCGGTTCAGAGTATCCCGTATAAAATTTTGCCCATGAGGAAATAGATAAAGAGCCCCATGATATCGTTCATGGTGGTGATAAATGGCCCGGTGGCCAGGGCAGGATCAACTTTTATCCGGTGTAGTAACAGGGGAATCAGCGTTCCGAAGAGGGCCGCAAAGATAATGACCACAAACAGCGAGGAACTTACTGTAAGGGTGAGTGCCAGGTTGTCGCTGAAGAAGTAGTTGTAGAGGAAGAGGATCCCCGATAAGATCACCCCATTCAGCAGCCCGACTACCAGCTCTTTGCCCAGTTTCCTGGAGGTGCTTTCCAGCCCCAGGCTGTTGCTGGCAATGCCCTGTACAATGATGGCCGATGACTGGATCCCCACATTTCCAGCCATGGCTGCAATCAATGGGATGAAGAAGGCCATTTCGGGATTGATCTGAATGTCCTCTTCAAACCTTCCAATTACAGCAGCTACCACAATTCCCCCCATGAGCCCGATGATGAGCCATGGGAGCCTGGCGCGGGAGAGTCGTGCGGGAGAGTCGGTTGTCTCCACATCGGTGGTAATACCGGAAGCCAGCTGGTAATCTCTTTCAGCTTCATCCCGGATCACATCCACCACATCGTCGATGGTGATCCGACCCATAAGGCGGCCAATGGAATCGGTGACCGGCAAAACAATCAGGTCATATTTTTCCATGATCCGGGCAACCTCTTCGGAGTCGGTATCTGTCTGGACGGACCGGACCTCAGCATCAAAAATATCCTTGATCCTGGTGGAGGAACTGGCCAGTAAAAGGGCTTTCAGGGAGAGGATCCCCAGCAGTACATTTTCGTCACTGACCACATAGATATAGTAGATCTCATCAAGGTCCTTGGCCTGTTTACGCATCTCCCTGATGCAGGTGGCCACACCCCAGTTTTCATTCACCCGGATCAACTCTTTGGCCATCAATCCACCGGCCGAATCCTCATCGTAACTGAGAAGGTCTACAATATCTCCAGCCTGTTCCACATCATCGATATGTAGCAGTACCTCCTGTTTCTTCTCCTCTGCCAGATCTCCGATCACATCGGCTGCATCGTCCGATTCCATATGGTCGATAAACTGGCTGGCAATCACATCAGAGGGGAGTGCTTTCAAGAATGTCTCCCGTTCATCCTCTTCCAGTTCCACCAGTACATCAGAGGCTTTCTCGGGATCGAGGAGCAGGATAAGGTATGTGGCATCCTCCCGGGAGAGATTTTCGTAGATCTCAGCTATATCGGCGGGGTGAAGCTGTTCCAGCTTATCCAGTGCTGCGCCGTCATCCCTTGCTTCGATAACGGACCTCAGGTCGTTGATATATTCACGGGTCAGTTTGGTGCTCATAGCTCTGCCGTTTGTTGCGATTCAACCCAATTTGTCAGTTTAATAAATTCCGGAACACCAAGTTGTTCCGGGCGTTTTGAAAGAAGTTCAAAATCGCTGTCCAAATTTAACAAAATAGATTTGATTGAGTTTCTGATCATTTTTCGCCGCTGATTAAAGGTGGTTTTTATCACCTTGAAAAAGAGTTTTTCATCGCAGGGCAGCGTGACCGTATTGTTCCTGGAAAGCCTGATTACACCGGAGGTGACTCTGGGGGGAGGGAAAAAGGACCCTGGTTTTACCGTAAACAGGTTTTCAATGTCAAAATAGGCCTGTAACAGGACACTAAGTATGCCATACTCTTTAGAACCGGGTGGAGATGCAATGCGGTTGGCCACCTCCTTCTGAATCATACATACCAGTGAAGGAACGCGCTGCCGGTAATCGAGCACCCGGAAGAAGATCTGGCTGGAGATGTTGTAGGGAAAGTTGCCAATAACGTGGAATGGACCGGTGATATGGTCATCTATATTCATTTTCAGAAAATCCTTTTCAATGATCAAATCATCCAGCACGGGCCATTTCTGTTTCAGGTATATGACTGATTCACTATCGATTTCCACAGGCAGAAGCCGGATCTCCTTCTCAAGCAGCAGCCCGGTCAGTACGCCGGTACCCGGACCAATCTCAAGAACGGTGTCGCCGGAAGCTGTGTTCAGGGCATCCACGATTCTTCCCGCAATGGAGTGGTCGGTCAGGAAATGCTGACCAAGATGTTTTTTAGGGCGTACCATCGGTATCCAAAGTTAAAATGATTTAGGTATTTTTGCGTATAAAACTGCCTTTGACATGACTAAACTCAAAAATCCCTATGCCGAATTTCCCGGATACAGCTGTTTTGGATGTAGCCCCACCAATCCAGCCGGACTTCATATGGAGTTTTTTAAAGAGGGGGATGAAATTGTGTGCAAGTGGGATCCAAAAGACCATTTCCAGGGATTTCACGATATCCTACATGGAGGGATCCAGGCAACCATGATGGATGAAATTGCCAGCTGGGTGGTGTTTGTGATGCTCGATACTGCCGGGGTAACTTACCAGCTGAATTCCCGGTTTCGCAAGCCGGTTCTTATCTCCAAAGGGATTATTACTGTTCGGGCAACACTGGTTCGCCAGCATAAACGGATTGCCGAAATAGAGGCCCGTTTATATGACGGGGAAGATATGCTCTGTGCAGAGAGTCAGGCAAACTATTTTATTATGCCACGGGATAAGGCGGTAAACGAACTGCATTTCCCGGGCAAAGCGGCTTTTTTGAAGTAGAATATGATAAGATACGATTTCGACAGGGTCATTGACAGAAAAGGTACAAACAGTGTAAAATATGACCTGGCCGGGAGGCTCTTTGGGAAAGAGGATGTGCTGCCCATGTGGGTAGCTGACATGGATTTCCCGGTTGCAGGTTTTATTCTTGATGCCATCGGCGAACGGTTAAAGCACCCAATCCTGGGATACACTTTCCGTTCGGACCGCTTTGCAGGAAGTGTGGCTTCATGGCTGGACCGACGGCATGGCTGGAGGGTGGAGACTGATACCATTGGATTCAGTCCGGGGATAGTTCCTGCACTCAATATGTGCGTGATGGAGTTCACCGATCCGGGCGACCGTGTGGTGGTACAGCCACCTGTTTATTTCCCGTTTTTTTCAGCAGTCTCAAATCATGGAAGGGAGCTGGTCTACAACCAGCTGGTGAAAAGGGATGGCAGGTATGAAATGGACTTTGATCACCTGGAGGGCCTATTCAAAGAGGGGGTGAAGCTGTTTTTTCTCTGTAATCCGCATAACCCTGTAGGGAGGGCATGGTCATTGGAGGAACTTCAACAACTGGCCGGCCTGTGTGTGAAATACGATGTTTTGGTGCTCAGTGATGAGATACACTCCGACCTGCTCCTTTTCGGAAACCGTCATATCCCTTTTGCATCGCTGGGTAAAGATATTGCCGACCTGACACTGACCTGTGTGGCACCCAGCAAAACATTTAACCTGGCCGGGCTCTATACATCTGTGATGATTACCACCAATCCGGTCATAAGAAAGAGGTATGAAAAGATCCTTGATGCTGTACATGTGGGAGGGGACAATATCCTGGGGCAGGTAGCCCTTGAAGCTGCTTATACTGATGGGGATGAATGGCTGGACCAGTTGCTAGTTTACCTGGAAAAGAATTACCGGGCGCTCTGCTCAGTTTTGAATGAACAGGTGCCGGATCTGTTCATCTCTCCCCTGGAGGCCACCTACCTGGCATGGCTCGATTTCTCCTTTTTAGAGTTGGACGATGAAGGACTCAGGAATTTTATCATTCACAGGGCGGGACTTGGTCTGAACGATGGTCCTATGTTTGGTCCGGGCGGATCACAACACCAACGTTTGAATCTGGCTACTCCAACGAAGATCCTGATGGAGGGGGCCGGGCGATTGGCAACTGCGGTGCGGGAGGCTTAATCTTTTTGTATATTTAGGAGGTAAAGTGACATTTAACTGTTTGCAGATGAGAGTCAGGTTTTCTTTCACATTTAAGATCCTGCTGCCATATTTGGTGCTTGCACTTCTGTTTTTCCTGGTTTTTCTGGGTGAGTTTCAAAAGGGGCAATCTGCGGAACTGTGGTTGTCTGTTGCCGGCATGGCGGTAACACTCTTTTTCGGGATAGTTCAGCTTTTATGGCTGAAGAGACCGCTTGGTCGGATCAGTCGCCTGGTGGGTCAGCTAACCAGGGGAAACATTCCCGAATTCAGAGCGACAAAGGTTACGGATGAGATTGGCGATCTGGAGAGAAGCCTGGAGAAGCATGCCTCCAACCTTAAGGATATTGCAGCCTTTTCAAGATCCATGGCCACGGGAGATTTCACCGGGCGTTACGAGAAATTGAGCAGTGAGGATGAGCTGGGGGATGCATTGAACAGGTTGAAAGGCAGCCTGATGGAATCCATGGAGGATTCAGAGGTCCGGCGACGGGAAGAGGAGAACCGCACCTGGTCTGCACAGGGTCTTGCTAAGTTCAGTTCCCTCTTCAGGGAGGCAGAGGATAATCTTCAGAGCCTCTCCGCACTGCTGATGAGGGAGCTGGTGAACTATACAGAAGCGGATGTAGGGGCTCTGTTTATAACCATGGAAGAAGAGGGTGGAGAAGATCTTTATCTCGAGATTTCAGGCAGTTACGCTTTTGACAGGGAGAAACAGATCCATCGTTCATTCAAATTCGGAGAGGGGCTTGTGGGGCGGACCGCCCTTGAGAAAGAGTTGATCTATGTGACCGATCTGCCTTCCGATTATATAAAGATCCGTTCCGGACTCGGTGAGGATGCACCTTCGTCCATCCTTCTTGTTCCGGTGCTACTGGATCAACAAGTGCTGGGTGTAATGGAGCTGGCTTCTCTGGGAGAGATGCCTTCCCACCAGATCGATTTTATCAGGCAGCTGGCCAATGCTCTTGCTACCACCCTGGCCAAGGTCAAAGCCAATATGCAAAACAGGAGATTGTTTGAACAGACCAAAAATCAGGCGGAGGCGCTTGCCTCCCAGGAGAAAGTGTTCAGACAAAATTTGGAACAACTCGAAAAGACTCATGAGCGCTCCCTGGTTAAAGAAGCAGCACTGCTAAAGGAGATAGAGACACTTCGTAAAGGATCATCCTGATCCTCCTTCAACCATTTTGTCAGGCCGAAAAGAGGTGATAATGACAAAATGACACCCAAAAAAACCATCCGAATGACAAAATGGCAGTATTCCCTGCTGTTTTGGGAATGGTACATGGTTTGACCTATGGAGCTCAGTGATTAGAAACTCAAACATGAACAAAACAAAATAGGAGGAATTAGAGATGTTAGCAAGAATCAACAAAAATTACGTTCCCGCTTACTGGGATGATTTTTTCAACAACAGTTTTTTCAATCAATTGAACAGCACAACCTGTAACGGAAGCCGTCCGGCAGTTAATGTATCTGAGGATGATAAGAGTTACACCATTGAGGTTGCAGCTCCAGGAATCGCCAGGAAAGCATTCAATCTTGAGATTGAGAACGATGTACTGACCATTTCAACCGAGAAGAGAGAGAGCAAGAGTGAGCAGAAGCAGAACTTCCTTCGCAGGGAGTTTAATTACCAGACATTCAAGAGGAGTTTCCAGCTTCCTGAGACCATAGATCAGGAGCAGATCAGGGCCACTCATGAAACAGGTATTCTGACTTTGACGCTGCCCATGAAAGAGGAAGTGGTTCAGAAAGCCCCCAGGCAAATCGAAGTTCAGTAGTGCCTGGTGCACAATACTCAGAAGTAAGAGATTAGTTAGGTTAGTTGGGTAAGGCAGGGACCGGATCAGGTTCCTGTCTTTTTTTTGTACTTCATTTTCCCCCAGGTCATTACGATAACACCTGCAATGGTTATAACTCCGCCGATCAACTGAAGCATCTCCGGCAAGATGGATAGATAGATCAGGGAACCCACCAGCACAAAGAGGCTTCTTGTGGCCTGGATAATCATGGTACGGGAGGCTTCAATATATTTCAGGGCCGTATACTGGGCAAGCCCTGTGAGAAATGGTCCCATAAGTGAACCGATCGCCAGGTTCAGGGTCGCCTTTCCTGAAATGAGAAGGCTCTCCTGTCGGATGATCATGGCCCCCAGGGCAAAAACAAACAGGAAGAGTACCCTGTTCAGCGTAAGAATCCCGGGATGGATATCCTTGATCCTGCTTTTGGCAGTTACAATACTGATGGATGAGAAGACCGAGGAGACCAGGATCCATCCGGAGCCTTTTCCAAAGAACTCTGCAATGGTTGTATCCCTGGTATAGGTAATCAGGATCACCCCGGCAATGGTCAGAATGATACCAATGGCCTCCACGCTGTTGAAACGCTCTCCCAGGAAGCGGATCCCCAGGACGGTTACAAATATGGGGGTAAGGTTGGAGAGGAACGAGATGGTAGTGGGATTATCAGCCAGTTGAATGGACAGGAACAACAGGCTGGCAGCACCCAGTTCCAGGAAACCGATAATGGCCAGGGTAATGTTTGAAGCCTTGCTCAGACTGGGAATCTTTTTAATCATCCCCGTGATGATCAGGAAGGGGAGGATCCAGATCAGGGCGAATCCGAACCAGTAGAACTGGAACTGGTAGTAGTTTACCTCCAGCAAAGCGGCTTTGGAAAAGATATACACATTGGCCATGCCGAGGGTTGCCAGAAAAGCGAGCGAAATGCCCTTGACAGTGGGGTTGAGGTTGGGAAAAATATCTTTCATAGGAATAAAAAAACCGGGGGAATTCCCGGTCCTTTAACATTGTATGGCATAAATTGTTTACAGCCTGGATTTGATCTGTGCGGTTTCCTCTTCAAAACCTGGTTTCTCAAGCAGTGCAAACATGTTCTTCTTATATGCTTCCACGCCGGGTTGGTTAAATGGATTTATTCCCAGCATATACCCGCTGATTCCGCATGCGTTTTCGAAAAAGTAGAGCAGCTGACCCAGCCACCGGGCATTGAGTGCCGGAATGGAGATCCTCATATTGGGAACACCGCCATCCAGGTGGGCCAGGATGGTACCGAGCTCTGCCATTTTATTAACATGGTCGATGTTCTTCCCTTCCAGGTAGTTCAATTGGTCCAGGTTGGCAGGATCACCAGGGATGGTCACCTTGTGATCGGTCCGTTCCACACTGATAACAGTTTCGAAGAGGGTTCTTTCACCCTCCTGGATGTATTGTCCCATGGAGTGGAGGTCGGTGGAGTTATCTACAGCAGCCGGGAAAATCCCTTTTCCCTCTTTCCCTTCACTTTCGCCATATAGCTGTTTCCACCACTCCGACACATAGTGGAGCTTATTGTGGTAATTCACCAGGAGCTCAATCTTCTTTCCCGAGCGGTAGAGTGCATTCCGTGTGGCTGCATAAATGGCAGCAGGGTTCTCCTCAAATGGTTTCGCGGGATCGCACCTCTGGCTCATCTCTGAAGCACCCGACAGAAGTTCCCTGATATCCACACCACAGATGGCCAGCGGGATCAATCCCACCGGGGTAAATACCGAGAACCTTCCACCCACGTTATCCGGAATCACATAGCTACGGTACCCCTCTTCATCGGCCAGCTGCCTGAGGGCCCCTTTGCTGGAGTCGGTAACTGCAATGATCCGATCCCGGGCCTCCTCCTTTCCAACCTTCTCTTCCAGATGATTTTTAAGGATCCGGAATGCAAGGGCAGGTTCGGTAGTGGTTCCAGATTTGGAGATGACTACAATTGAGTAGCTCTGCTCTTCCAGCAGCTCCAGTAACTCATGCATATAGTCTTCACCGATGTTTTGCCCGGCAAACAGCATATGGGGGGCCTTCTGCTCCTTTTTAAGGTGAGAAAAATTATGTGCCAGTGCATCATTTACTGCTCGTGCACCCAGGTAGGAGCCACCAATTCCCACCACAATAAGGAGTTCTGTTTTTTCTCTGAGTCCGGCCACGGCTGTTTCAATCCCGGTGATCTGCTGATCGGTAATCTCCGAGGGAAGGTGAAGCCATCCCAAAAAATCATCTCCTTTGCCGGTCCCGTTATAGAGGGTTTCCTGCGCCTTTGAGGTTTCACCTGCCAGGTTCTTAATCTCAACGGGCGATATAAAATCGTATACCCTCGATATATCCAGTTTTATTTGTTCCATATCAGTTTTTCAAATCACTATTCATATTTCATTATTGCGCAAAAATAGATAAAAAACTTGTTTGAAACTCAATTTGATTCATATAGGTTTTTTAGATTATTTTTCCATAAAATCGTGTAACATGACCGAAATAGAAAAACTGGACCGGATCGCCATTGATGTGAAGTCCCACAAATTGCTCAGGCAGCTGCTTCAGGAGAATCCCGAATTGGAGGAGATACTGCGAAATTCCAAGAATGAGACCGAAGTTGTTGTGGGGGTCAGGGAGTGGATCGAAAGGAGCCTGAAAGACAGAGATAATGCCTTCAGGTTTTACCACGCGAGGCATGCAACCAGGGAGCTGTTCGACAAACTTGAGTGGCGCGATTACGCCATTATCAGGATCCTGGATTACATCGACCATGCGGGTAAGGAGTACCCCGATCTGAACCTGCATGGGGAGATCGCCGTGAGTAATCCCCTTCGGCTCATCTGGCTGGCAGTGAACAAGGGGACCGGTGGAGCCAAACCCGATTTTTTTATCGATATGATCATGATGTTCCGTCAGCTCAGGGGGGAGAGTCAGCAACACACCTTCTCTCTGGAGCAGGTTACCGCCTGGATGGATCGTTATCCCACCGGCCTCGATCCTCGTATCATACAGGTGAGGGAGGAGAACAAGCAGCGAATCATCAGGATCCTGATGAAGCAGATTGAAAAGGGAGAGGGAAAAAACTCCAGGTACTATTTTGAGCCCCACCTCAATGATGAACAGAAACAGGAGAAAATGCAGAGGTGGTGGGAGGATCACAGGTTCCACCTCCGTTTTGCAGTACGTTCTCCCGGGTTGTTGAATGAGATGCTGGACCATTCGCTGGACCCCGATACCATGAAGATCCTGGAGGATGCCTCTGATGCCGGCATTCCCTTCTTTGTCAACCCCTATTACCTCTCGTTGCTGCATGTCAGGGTTCCGTATTTTGCGGTGGGAGCCGACCTGGCCATTCGTCATTACATTCTCTACAGCAAACAACTTGTGAAGGAGTTTGGGAACATCGTTGCCTGGGAGAAGGAGGATCAGGTGGAGCCAGGAAAACCCAATGCAGCAGGGTGGCTGTTGCCCGACGGGCACAACATACACCGGCGCTATCCGGAAGTGGCCATCCTGATCCCTGATACCATGGGAAGGGCCTGCGGCGGATTGTGTTCATCGTGTCAGCGCATGTATGATTTTCAGGGCGGCCGTCTGAATTTTAACCTCGATAAACTGGCTCCGGGCGAAAAATGGGGTGAGAAGCTGAAGAAGCTGATGCGCTATTTTGAAGAGGATGCCCAGGTGAGGGATATTCTGATTACAGGCGGTGACGGCCTGATGAGCTCCGACAAGTCGCTGCAACTCTTGCTGGATGAGATTTGTGAAATGGCTGTCAGAAAAGCAAAAAGGAATGAATCACTGCCTGAGGGAGAGAAACTGGCTGAACTTGTCAGGATCAGGATTGGAACACGCCTCCCGGTATACCTGCCTCAAAGAATCACCCTGAACCTGGTGAAGATCCTGAAAGAGTTTAAGGAGAAGGCAGCAGCGGCTGGAATCAGGCAGTTTGTCATCCAGACCCATTTTGAATCTCCCATGGAGGTGACCCCCCTCTCATCTATGGCCATCCAGCGCCTCATTGCCTCCGGGTGGACCATCACCAACCAGCTGGTGTTTACTTCGGCTGCTTCCCGTCGGGGTCATTCGGCGAAATTGCGACAGGTTTTAAACGACATCGGGGTGTTGCCCTACTACACCTTTACTGTGAAGGGGTATATGGAAAATAATGCCGGCTTTGCTCCCAATGCGAGGGTGGTACAGGAACAACTTGAAGAGAAGGTGGCCGGACAGATCGAGGAGAAGTATTACGAGGCCATCAGAAAATTTCCGGAGGAGGCCACCATGATGGTGGAGAACATTGAGGCCCTCCGCAGGTTTGCCGGGGTGCCATTCCTGGCCACAGACCGAAATGTACTGAACCTTCCCGGAGTTGGTAAAAGCATGACATTCAGAATGATAGGAATAACCCGGTATGGCAGGAGGATCCTTGAATTTGACCATGATGAGACGCGTACTCACAGCCCCATCATCCATAAGATGGGCAAGGTAATCATCATCGAGTCAAAATCGATCCATGAGTACCTGCGTCAGATGGAGGAGCTGGGAGAGGAGCGGGAGGATTATAATGGATTGTATGGCTACTCTCTGGGCCAGACCGAACACAGGATTCCTGTCTATGATTACCCGGAATATGCTTTTCAGACCACTGAGGCCATGACCAACCTGGAAATTTGAGCCAACGGTTTTTAGAATTTATTGGCTATCTTGAGTGCTTACCATAATTATACCCATCTACCAATGAAGACTCTTCAAAAAACCGTTGCCTTTATTGTAATTACTCTTCTGTTTTTACCTGTACAGGCCCAGAAAACCGGGATGCAATCGATCAATCCCGGTGACTTGAAAATGCATATGCAGTTTCTTGCCTCTGATGAACTGGAGGGGAGGGATACAGGTGAACCCGGACTGCAGGTGGCAGCCAGATACCTGGCTGGTCAGGCTGAACATCTGGGACTTTTGCCTGTCGATAAAAATAAAGATTTTTTTCAGCCCTATATTATAGAGGAGAAAGCCTATGACCGGGAGCAGAGCCGCATCACCATTACTGTGGCAGACAGTGCTGTTTCGGTTAACCATGATCCGTTCTATATTTTTCCGGCCCCCGACGGGGATCAAACCATCATTGAGGGAGAGGTGATTTTTGCCGGGTATGGAATCAATTCGGAGGAGCACAATTATAACGATTTTGAAAACATAGATATTCACGACAAGGTGGTGTTAATCATGAATCGGGCCCCCCTGAATGAAGATGGTACTGAGGCACAATTTGATAATGAAAAGTGGAGCGGAATGCAAAATTTCCAGTATAAGATGCAGTATATCTACTCCCGGCAGCCAAAGGCTGTATTGATGGTGATGGACCCCAAGTCGGGCATGCACTCCATTGAAGATGTGAATCCCGCAGTGGCAAAGTACCTCAGCAGGTCGAGGAGCCTGAAGGCAGAAGATGAGGAGTCGGCCGGCAGGGCCGGGAACCGACCCGGAATGGTGCTGATTCATCGCAGTGTGGCCGATCAGTTGCTGGCATCTGCGGGTAAAAATCTAAAGGATCTTCAGCTGGAGATAGACAGGAACCTTGCACCGCACTCTTTTCTGCTGGAAGGGACCAGCTTGAAGATCGAACTGGTCATGGAGACCAAAGACCTGGAGGTATTCAATGTATTTGGTCTGATTGAAGGGAGCGACCAGGTTCTGAAGGATGAGGTGGTGATCTACGTAGCCCATTATGATCATCTGGGCACCGATGAAGAGGGAGGTGTCTTTAATGGTGCCGATGACAATGCATCGGGAACCGTGGCACTGATTGAAATTGCCGAAGCTTTTATGAAGGAGAAGAAACGTCCGAAAAGGAGCGTCGGGATCCTCTGGGTATCGGCCGAAGAGATTGGTCTGTTCGGTTCACAATACTTTGCCGAACATCCTCTGATTCCTCATGAAAAGATAGCTGCCGTGATCAATCTCGATATGGTGGGCCGGACCAAAATGGAAGAGGATATGAAAAGCACCCGCTCTGGTCTGACCATCCAGGGGGGCGATTCGGTGAAAGTTATTGGCGGTTTGCAAAGCAAAGTATTGATGGAGATCAATGAGAAGACGCTGGCGGAGGCCGGGCTGGTGGGGAATTACCAGTACAATAATCTGACAGATCCCAATCGCTACTTCTACCGTAGCGACCATATCAGCTTTGCCAGGAAGGATATCCCGGTCCTGTTCTATTCAACAGGAACCCACCGCGATTACCATCTGGTGACCGATGTGGAGGAGTCCATCGATTATAATAAATTCCTGAAGATGACCCGCTTTTGCTATAAGGCAGGATTCAATGTGGCACAATACAATGGTCCCATCAAGGTGGATAACCCCATGTCGGACTGGTAGCTGGTTACAGCGGCTGCAAATAGATGTTCCTGAACTGCATGGGACCACCTTCCGATTGAAGGGCGATATTTCCTTCTGTCAGGGTCATGCCGGTTCCACGGTTTTGCAGAACACCATTCACCACCAGCTCAAGGTTTCCATTTTTTGAAGTGATGTCATAGCTGTTCCATTCACCAGCCGGTTTCTCACTGCTCTCCTCAAATTTTGAAATAGCCAGGTAGCGGTTCTCCTCAGAGGTCACCGTGTAGGTGGAGTCCTTGATGGTGATCCCGGCTCCTTTGCCCATCAGGACAATGTCGCCCGCTCTGTCATTCATCAACTGGGCTTCGATGCAATGGGGAAAGATCATCTCCTTGCCCTGAACATTGATCAGTACGCCACTGTTAGAGGGCTCGCTGGTCCATCTCCACTCCAGATGAAGCTTGTAATTGCTATAAGACTCTTTGGTCCGGATATAGCCGAAAGGATCCCCGAGGGTATTCATTACGCCATCTTCCACATAGAAGAGGTCTTTGGGTTCCCCATCTTCACTGCCTGCAACGATGTTCCAGTTATCCAGGTCCTGCCCGTTAAAGAGTTCGATCTTCTTTTCAGAGTTGCAGGAGAGAATTACCAGGGAGAGGCCGAGGAGCAGGGTTGACTTTAATAATGTTTTCATAGGTAAATGTTTTCTGTTTTGATTAAACACTTTATTTAATAAACCTCCGGAATAAAGGTCTGGTCCGACATCGGGGACCTGATGTATCCCTCCATTGAGATGGGTGGGAGGTTGATCTTCTTATGCTTGATCTCCTTGTATGGGATCATGGAGAGCAGGTGGTGAATGGTATTCAGCCGGGCCCGTCTTTTATCATCAGCGTTGACCACAAACCACGGTGCTGTTTTGGTATCGGTATAGGAGAACATCTCATCTTTGGCCTTGCTGTATTCGATCCGTCGGCTCCTCGATTCCAGGTCCATGGGACTGAATTTCCAACGTTTTAGTGGATCTGAGATGCGCTCACGAAAGCGATTCTCCTGCTCTTCATCACTTACTGAGAACCAGTATTTGATTACGATGGTT
>JAGLTY010000130.1 GCA_023135025.1 Bacteroidales bacterium
ATATCCCAGTTTCGGAAACCTTGTCCCGCGGGATGTGGCTTCCCGCAATGCCAAGGAACAGTGTGATATAGGCAAAGGCGTTGGTGAAACCGGTCTTGCAGTATATCTCGATTTTGAAGATGCCATCAAACGCCTTGGTAAAAATGTGATAGAAACCCGCTATGGAAATCTCTTCCAGATGTATGAAAAGATCGTGGACGAAAATCCTTACGAAACGCCCATGATGATATATCCTGCGATACATTATACCATGGGTGGTATCTGGGTCGATTATGAATTACAGACTACCATTCCGGGGCTTTTTGCAGCAGGTGAAGCCAATTTCTCCGATCATGGTGCCAACAGACTGGGGGCCTCGGCCCTGATGCAGGGACTTGCAGATGGCTATTTTGTGCTACCCTACACCATCCAGAATTACCTGGCCGATGAGATCAATACACCCAGGTTTAAAACGGATATACCGGAATTTGAAACAGCGGAAAAGGAGGTGAAGGAGCAACTTGATAAGCTGATGGAGGTAAAAGGTACCATGAGTGTTGATACACTCCATAAAAAGCTTGGAAAAATCATGTGGGAGAATGTGGGAATGGCCCGGAACAAAGAGAACCTGCAGAAAGCCATAGAAGAGATAGAGAAACTGAAGGAGGAGTTCTGGTTTAATGTGAATATTCCGGGTGAACTGAACGACCTGAACCCGGAACTGCAGAAGGCAAGCCGCCTGGCTGATTTCATTGAGCTGGGGGCTCTTATGGCCAGGGATGCACTCCATAGGGAGGAGTCGTGTGGCGGGCATTTCAGGGAGGAGTTCCAAACCGAAGAGGGAGAGGCGCTGCGTAATGACAAGGATTTTACCTATGTGGCGGCCTGGGAGTATAAGGGAGAAGATAAGGAACCGGTGCTTCACAAAGAACCGCTCAAATTTGAATACATAGAAGTAAAACAAAGGGATTATAAATAAGAGACATTCTGCAATGAACCTGAAACTGAAAATCTGGCGCCAGAAGGATCCCCATAGCAGGGGCAAGTTTGTAAACTACCGACTCAATGATATCTCCTCCGACAGTTCCTTCCTGGAGATGCTGGATGTCCTGAACGAAGAGCTGATCTCCAAAGGTGAGGAACCGGTCGTATATGACCACGACTGCAGGGAGGGGATCTGTGGAGCCTGTGGCCTGTATATAAATGGAAGGCCCCACGGCCCTGATTCGCTCATCACAGTTTGCCAGCTCCATATGCGCAAATTTAAAAATGGCGATACCATTGTCATCGAACCATGGAGAGCCAGGGCGTTCCCGGTGATCAGGGACCTGATGGTTGACCGTGATGCTTTTGATACGTTGATACAGGAGGGGGGCTATGTCTCGGTCAATACAGGCAGCGCACCCGATGCCAACAGTATTCCTGTGAAAAAGTTATATGCAGATCTCTCCATGGATGCGGCTGCATGCATCGGTTGTGGAGCATGTGTTGCCGCATGTAAAAATGCATCGGCCATGCTCTTTGTGGGTGCAAAAGTATCGCACCTCACACTGCTTCCGCAGGGCAAAGTGGAATCGAACGAACGGGTCAGGGATATGGTGGCCAAAATGGATGAACTGGGATTTGGAAACTGTACCAATACAGGAGCATGTGAAGCGGAATGTCCCAAGGGAATCAAACTCACCAATATTGCACGACTGAACAGGGAGTATTACAGAGCAACCTTCTGATCGCCCCGCCTTTAAGATGACTTGCAGTGTGACATTTAAACACTCATGGTCTCCTCCACCTCTTCCACCGTTTTGGGGATGGGTGTTCCCAGCACCCTGCTTCCCGTTTCGGTAATCAGTACGTCATCCTCGATCCTCACTCCGCCAAATCCCCGGTACTTCTCTACCTGGTCGTAGTTGATGAATTGTGAATGCTTCTTCTCCCCTTTCCACTGATCAATCAGGGCCGGGATAAAATAGCATCCAGGCTCATTGGTCACCACGAACCCCGGCTCCAGCTCGCGCCCCAGCCTCAGGTATGCCAGGCCAAACTGATCGCTTCGTTTCAGCGACTCGCTGTAACCAACATTGTTTTCGCCCAACCCCTCCATATCATGTACATCAAGTCCAAGCATATGACCCAGTCCGTGCGGAAAAAACAGCGCATGTGCCCCGGCTGCCACTGCCTCATCCAGATCGCCTTTCATAATTCCCAGCTCTTTTAGTCCGCCTGCAATGATCCGGGCAGCCATCAGGTGAACCTCCCTGTAGGGGCGGCCGGGCAGAGAGGCCTTGATGGTTTCACTATTTGCCTGTAATACAATATTATATATATCCTTCTGCTGTGTGGAGAATTTTCCTCCCACAGGGTAGGTTCTTGTAATATCGCTGGCATAGCCCATGGTTGTCTCTGCACCTGCATCACAAACAACCATCCTCCCCTCGGTAAGCTCATTGCCATGATAATGGTTGTGCAGAGTCTGACCATCCATACTTAATATCACCGGGAAAGAGACTGGGCCGCCATGCGAAAGTGCGATCCCCTCAATGGCACCGGCCAGCTCCCTCTCAAAATTACCGGGATAGGCCATCTTCATGGCTGTGGTATGCATGATCCGGGCCACATCCACTGCTTTCTCGATTTCGCTGATCTCGTATTGATCTTTTATGGAACGCAGCTTCACCACCGATGCAATCAACTCCTGTGAAATCAATTTGGACACCTCTTCGTAATCCACTCCTATCAACTGCGCCAGTTTAACAACATGGTCGCCACGGTAAGTGGGGAGAAGGTGCACTTTCCGACCCGATTGCAAAGCCTGTTTCAGAAATGCTGTAAGGTCATTTAGCGATGCCGACGATTCAACGGCCACCTCTTTAGCCAGGTCGCTTACAGCAGGCTGTTCTCCCATCCAGATTATATCATCTATGGTGAAATCATCACCATAGAGCCTGTCCTGATCACCGTCCACATCACACACTCCATAAAAGCCGGGCTTGTTGATCCCGAAAAAATATAGAAAGCTGCTATCCTGCCGAAAGTGGTAGGTATTGGCCCCGTAATTCATGGAACTCTCCTCATTGCCGGGAAATAGGATAATACCATCACCAACCATTTCTCGTAACATTTTCCTTCGCTGCCAGTAAACCTCTTTTGCAAACATAGTTTTCTCTGTTTTTCGTTAAAAATTTAATAAAAATAAAAGTAGCCTCATTTTTTGACAAACGGCATGATTCAAATAATAAGTTTCATTTAATCCGGAACTGTTTTATGGTGAAACGGGGAGAATTTCTTTGGCGGAACATGGATATGCAATAATTTTGTAACCTTTTCATACACAAAGCGTAAAAAAATGCGAATAGTGCTGTCATCCTCTATGATTTTTATATATTCGCAGTTGGAGAGCCATTTATTAACCTGTTGTCAACAATTTTACTAACATGCCCTACCGTCGTTTACCCAACACAGACTCTGCACGGCTTAAATCTTTGAAGTCGGCATACGAAAAAGGAAAAGATCTTCCACCATTTAAGCTGGCATTTAGTCCGAACTCCTTACGGAAAATGCAAGCGGCGCTCCCCCAATTTGAAAATGCCATCAGCGAGCACAAAAATTCACTGAACCTCCAGACGGAAAAAAACAGAGAGTATCAGAAGCGACTGAAGAAGGTCCGGCTCTACATTTCTCACTTTGTTCAGGTGGTAAACCTGGCCATCGTCAGGGGCGACCTGGCTCCTGATACAAGGAACTATTTCGGGCTTGAAGAGGATGAAAGAAAGGTCCCTTCCCTCTCAACTGAAGAGGATGTGATCAGGTGGGGAGAGCAACTAATTGAAGGTGAAAAGAAAAGGCGTAACAGGGGGATAAATCCTGTAACCAATCCAACCATTGCTGTACTGAAGGTTCATTTCGACAAATTTATGGAGTATCATAATTATCAGAAAAGCCTGAAGAAACGGAGTCAGCGCGCACAGGAGCAGCTGAACGAACGACGTTCACAAATCGATGGCGTGATTCAGCAGATATGGAACGAGGTAGAGCACACCTATGACGACCTTCCCGAAGAGATGCGCAGGGAGAAAGCTATGGAATATGGCCTGGTGTATGTCTTCCGTAAAAATGAATTAAACAATGCTACACTTTTTCAATCTCACCGGGTAGAGGATATCGACTAGTATATCTTTTTGCCTGGGAATACCAGAGCGCCCCGAAAATGAGAAATAGTGCCAGGCTGATTACCGCCGCCACAGGTATCAGTGTACTTGTACCAATCTCCTCCAGCATATCGTCTGCACTTCCCCTGGAATTAAAATAGTAATAGATCACCCCCATGGCATTGTTTACAAAATGGGCCAGGATGGGATACCAGATGGAACGTCCGTAAAACATCAGGTAGCCCAGTATCACGCCAAGCACAAACCTCGGCAGGAAAGAGAAAAACTGAAAGTGAAACGCGCTGAAAAGCAGGGCTGTAATCAATATGGCCAGGTGGGTTTTTTTGACCATATCGAGCAATAATCTCTGTAGGAGTCCTCTGAATATCAACTCCTCTCCCACTGCAGCTATAACCCCGATCATCAACAGGTTCACCAGCAGGCCACCTACACTTTTAGTGGCAGTAAAAGCCACCATCATCTCTTCCGCTGCACTCTCCAGTGTGCGAAGCAGCTGGTCGAGTGCCCTGATGGGAATCTCCATCTTCATGTTAATCTCGGCCATGTAGTTGATAAACGGGATCACCGAAACCATCATGAATATGACCAGTAACATGGGTACCATACCTGTCTGGTTCCGGAATTTATAATAGGAGAAGAGATCCCCTTCAAAAAGATAAGAGAAGAGGAGTGCCGGCACAATAAATGTTCCAACAGAACCCAGCATCTGAATTAATTTTGATGCTGCCACATAGTTGGGGTCATTATAAGTTCCCAGGGCCAGGATATCTGAAATGCTAAAACCATATATCCATGCAGCCAGAAATGCACCCATGAATTGGAAGGCCAAACCAAGGATAAAAAGTATCACCACGGAGAAAAGAAACTTCTCAGCAGGCCTCAATCCAGCAAGCAATGCTCTCTTCGGCATGATTTTTTGTAATTTTGCGGCGGACTAAAGGCACAAAGAAAGCAAATTGCACTGTTAGTTCCTACAATAATTTTTAGACCATGCGCATAGGAGATCTTGATCTTGGAGACCAGCCTGTTTTTCTTGCACCCATGGAAGATATCACCGATCCTTCATTTCGATATCTCTGCAAGAAATTTGGAGCCGATGTGATGTACACTGAATTTATCTCTTCGGACGGACTTATCCGAAATGGCGCAAAGAGTGTGAAAAAACTGGACATTCTCGATTATGAGCGACCCATGGGGATCCAGCTCTATGGACATATTGTAGAGTCGATGGTGGAGGCCACCCACAGGGCGGTTGAAGCCAAACCAGAGATCATTGATATCAACTATGGCTGTCCGGTACGTAAGATCGCCAACCGGGGAGCCGGAGCCGGAATGCTTGCCAACATCCCCCTGATGATGGAGATGACCAGGGCCATCGTGGAGGCCTCTTCTATTCCGGTAACAGTTAAAACCAGGCTGGGATGGGATGACCAACAGAAAATCATTGTGAAGGTAGCCGAACAGTTGCAGGACCAGGGAATCACTGCACTCACCATTCATGGACGCACCCGTGCCCAGATGTATAAAGGATCGGCCGACTGGACACTGATAGGAGATGTAAAACAGAATCCCAGGATGCATATACCCATTATCGGTAACGGCGATATTTCCAACCCGGTAGAGGCCAGGGAGGCCTTTGACCATTATGGGGTAGATGGCATCATGATCGGTAGGGCAGCGGTTGGAAAGCCGTGGTTATTCAAACATATAAAACACTATCTGCAAACGGGCGACCTGCTGCCTGAACCCACAGTTTCTGAGAAGGTGGACATGGCCAGAATGCAATTTGAAAAATCACTGGAGTTTAAGGAGGGTCCCGTCGGAATTTATGAAATGCGCAGGCACTTCTCCAACTACTTCAAAGGGCTTCCCCACTTTAAGGAGATGCGCCTGAAACTGCTCACCTCCCGGAATGTGGATGAGATCTTTTCACTGCTGGAGCGGATCAGGGAGCTATATGGCGAAGAGCGACCGGAGATAGCCGGTGGATTCTGGGACCAGTAACAGACCTGAGGCGGACCTGAGGCGAACCCCGTGAAGGATCACGTAGCGGACCGGGTGATCACTCCTGGTCACTGCGCCTGGGATAGTCCAGGTTGTAGTGCAGTCCCCTGCTCTCTTTACGGGCCTGGGCCATTTTGATGACCAGGTAACCAACGTTGATCAGGTTGCGCAGCTGACAAATCTTAAGGGAAAGTTTAGATTTTTTATAAAGTTCTTCTGTCTCCCTGTAAATGATCTCCAATCTTGCAGTGGCCCTTTCCAGGCGGAGATC
>JAGLTY010000131.1 GCA_023135025.1 Bacteroidales bacterium
GTGTCTGCCGGAACATCAGGTACCTTTACGCTGGTATCGATTGAAGCTACCACAACACCCACCTTTATAGTCTCCCCCTCCTGAACCAGAATTTTCAGCTGTCCGGACTCACCGGCAATCAGGGGCAGGGTTGCTTTTTCCGATTCAATTTCACCGATCTCCTGGTTTTTTGAAACCAGCGCACCGTCCTCCACAAACCATGATGTGAGTTCTACTTCCGTGATGGATTCACCGGGACTTGGTATTTTAATCTCCAGGGCCATGTTACTTTTTTTTGGGTTTCTCTTTTTCGAAATAGTAATGTTGGTTCAGTATCTCTGTCCTCGAGCTTCCAATCATACACTGCAGGCCACAGTATACGTTCAGAAGTTCGCATGTACACTCTCTGAATACCTTATCGATAATCTCCTTCTGACTGATTTCGTGCAGTTTGAACAGACCGGTAGCAGGACTTCCGGAAGGCTGGCGGGTAACAGGGATCACCTCTGTTTCTTTCATGGAGTTGCGGATGTAATACCATGCTCCCATGTTTTCGGGCTCTTCCTGAACCCAGAGGGTGAGCATGTTGTTCCGGTATTTCTTCAGGATCCGGGCGATCTCTTTTTCGGGGAAGGGAAAGATCTGATCCAGCCGGATCAATGCAATGTCCCTGGCACCCAGTTTCTGTTTCCGGGCAAGCAGATCATAATAGATTTTTCCGCTGCACAGCACCACCCTACGCACCTCATCCACATCGTTTTCGGTATCGTCATAAACAGGCATAAACTTCCCTTTTTCCAGGTCGTCCAGTGTTGAGACACATTGCGGATGGCGCAGCAGGCTTTTGGGAGTAAAGACCACAAGGGGTACCCTTGACTTTTTCTTCATATGGTTTCGCAGCGCGTGGAACAGGTTGGCCGGCGTGGTGGGGTTGATGATATGCATGTTGCATCCTGCAGCCAGACTGAGGAATCTTTCGATACGGGCACTGGAGTGTTCAGGTCCCTGTCCTTCGAATCCATGAGGGAGATAGAGCACCAGGCCGTTCATGACACCCCATTTCTCTTCGGCACTTGAAATATACTGATCTAGAATTACCTGGGCCACATTAATGAAATCTCCAAATTGAGCTTCCCAGATGGTCAGGTTTTTCGGACAGGACATGGCATAACCATATTCAAATCCAAGTACACCATACTCATTAAGAGGTGAGTTAAAGAGATGGAAGGGCGCCTGATTTTTATCGATATACTTCAGCGGGAAATAGATTTCCGTGGACTCCTCCATCACCATACCGGCATGCCGGTGAGAAAATGTTCCCCTGATTGAATCCTGACCACTGATCCTGACCGGGTGATTTTCAAGCAGGAGTGAACCGTATGCCAGCAACTCTCCCAGTGCCCAGTCCACACGGTTTTCCCTGATCATTCTGGCCCGGTCCTCTATCAGTTTGATCGATTTCTTAAAAAATACCAGGTCTTCAGGTAAGGTATGTAACTGGTTGGCAATGCGATTCAGGGTACGACCCGGTACACCTGTTTCTGCAGGTTCTTCAAAATCCTTTATGGAGGCATAATCCATTCCTTCCCATTGCGCTTCCATAAACTGCTGAATGGTCACCTTCTTCTCTTTTCTTGCTGCATCCAGCTGCTTCTCCAGCATGGAGTCAAATTCGGTTTCAGCACGGTTGATATCCGCGTTGGTCAGAACACCCTGTTGAACCAGCTCTTTGCTGTAGAGGTCCCTTGGGTTGGGATGGCTGGCAATGGCTTTATAGAGGGTGGGCTGAGTAAACCGCGGTTCGTCACCTTCATTATGGCCATATTTACGGTAAGCCAGTATATCGATGAATACATCGGTATGGAACAACTGGCGGTATTCAATGGCCATTCGCATCACATGGACCAGGCCTTCCACATCATCCCCATTTACGTGCCAGATGGGTGACTTGGTTACCTTTCCCACATCGGTGCAGTAGGTACTGGAGCGGCCATCCAGGTAGTTGGTGGTAAAACCCACCTGGTTATTGATCACCAGGTGGATGGTCCCGCCGGTCTTATATCCTTCAAGTTCGGACATCTGAACTACCTCGTATACCACACCCTGACCGGCGATGGCAGCATCTCCATGAATGATGATGGGGACCAGCCTGTTGTTGTCTCCTCCGTAAATGTGATCAATCCGTGCCCTGGAGACACCCTCGATGATTGGTGAGGACGATTCAAGGTGTGACGGGTTGGGGACAATATTCAGGATCACTTCCTCATCTTCGCTGGTTCTCACGGTATTGCTGTACCCCAGGTGGTACTTCACATCACCCAGACTGATCCGTTCTTCGTAGGACTCCCCTTCAAACTCTTTAAAGATATTCTGTGCCGGCTTCCTTAGAAAATTAGCCAGTACATTGAGTCGTCCCCTGTGAGCCATCCCTATATTAAACTCCTTCACACCCAGACTGGCACCCTTTTCCATCAGGTCGTTTAACGCAGGTATCAGGATCTCCGAGCCTTCCAGGGAGAATCGTTTCTGACCTACAAATTTATTGTGAATGAATTTTTCAAATCCCACCGCCTCTATCAGATGGTGATAGATCTTTCTCTTCTCTTCAGGCGTGAAAACGGACCGGTTCTTTCCCTGCTCGATGCGTTCTGTGAGCCACTTGATTTTTTCCGGAATCCGGATGAACATAAACTCGGATCCAATGTGTCCGCAATAGGTTTTTTTCAGATAATCAACAATCTCTCGCAGAGGGACTTTGCCACAACCAATCTCCCTCCCTGCATGATAGGATATATCCAGGTTGTTTTCAGAGAGTCCATAATTCTCAAGGTCGAGGGTGGGGAAGTACTTTCTTCGGGTACGTACAGGATTGGTCTCAGTGAACAGGTGTCCCCTTTTCCGGTAACCATCGATCAGGTTAAGGACCTTGAACTCTTCGTCAAATGTGAGGGATTCGGATTCGGGGTGACTGTAATCTCTTCTGGCCAGGTCAAAACCCTGGAAAAAGTGGTGCCAGCTGGGATCCACTGATTCGGGATTATCCCTGTATTTCCGATAAAGTTCTTCAATGGCCTCTGAGTTGAGGCTCTGCAAAAACGATAAATCGTCCATATGCCGCCTGTACAAATTTTAATAGTAACAACCTGGCGTTAGAATTGTTGCTTGCCAGGCCTGTTTATCTTATCTCACTGAAGTGTTTCATGAACTGCATCCTTTCAAAGGCAGCCGGATCAGCTCCGTATTTCCTGGAAATTTTTCCTCTGAACTGGTCCACAGAATCGAATCCTTTATCGGACATCCAATGATTGAGCTTTGTCAGCATCTTATTGATCTGCTCCGGGCCATTTATATAAAGGGTCGATACCACCTGAATGGCCGTTGCACCTGCCAGCAACATTTTTATCACATCTTCACCTGTGTGAATACCGGTGGAGGCCGCAAGGTCACAGTTTACCCGCTCCGACATAATGGCAATCCATCGAAGGGTCTCTTTCTGCTCTTCACGGGTGGAAAACATTTGGGGTGTGGACAGCACCATCTTTTCGATATCAATGTCGGGTGAATAGAAACGGTTAAACATCACCAGCCCCGAAACACCTGTTTCGGACAGAGCCTTCACAGAGAGGCCCAGGCGTGTGAAATATTTACTGATCTTAATGGCCACAGGAATCTTTACCGTGGCCAGCACTTTCTCTATAATCCTGAAATAGGCTTTCTCAAACTCTTTGTTTTTAAAATCGGCCGGGTTGAGGAAAATATTCAACTCCAGGGCATCGGCTCCTGCCTCCTCCATCCTTTTGGTAAAGTGAGTCCAGTCCTCATTTGAAATGCAGTTGATGCTGCCGATGATCGGGATGGAGACTGCCTTTTTAGCATCTCTGATCAACTGGAGAAATTTCCCCAGGTTATCCTCGCGGATGTGAAGATCGATGTAGTCAAGGGTTTCCGACAATCCTGAATAGATCATGGGATTTTTTTCAGCCTCTTTCACCTGCTCCTTCACTTCCAGCAGGATCTCCTCCTCAAATATGGATTTCATTACCACAGCACCTGCTCCATGCTTCTCCAGGGAAACGATACCATCAAGGGTTCCGGTCAGACCGCTGCTCCCGACGATGATTGGATTCTTCAGTTCCAATCCCAGGTATGATGTTGTCAGATTCATATCATTTTCTTTGTTGGTTATCCCGCCTTAGTTCTCTGAAATGCGTTTATGTTTTTGCCGGAGGTAAGTTCCGGACTATGAAAATACAAAAATATGTCAGATCATGAGGACCTTGGCCCCTCTGATCTTCCGGTTTTTCAACTCCAGCAATGCGATGTTGGCATCTTTCAGGGAGTATTCCTGGCACTCGGGTTTGATGGGAATCTCTGCTGCGAGCTCAAGGAATTCTCTTACATCGCTCCTGGACACGTTGGCCACGCTTTTGATCTCCTTTTCCATCCAGAGGTGTTCAGTGTAATCCAGTTTGAGAAGATACGCCTTATCCAACTCCTCCTTCCTGATGGCGTTGATGACCAGCCTGCCTCCCGGTTTCAGGTTTTTCAGCGCTTCCACCACCGGTTTCCAGACAGGGGTGGTGTCGATAATGGAATCCAGCAACACATCCGGGATCTCCTCCGTTCCTCCGGCCCAGGTTGCACCCAGTTCCATGGCAAATTCCTGCTCCGATCTGCTCCTGGCAAAGACATGAACCTGTGTCGCAGGGAAGCGGTGCCTGGCCATCTTCAATACCAGGTGGGCCGAGGCACCGAATCCTGTTAATCCCAGGTGCTGCCCATCTCCGATTCCTGACAGTTTGAGGGACCTGTAACCAATGGCGCCTGCACATAGCAGGGGTGCCGCTTCTGCATCGGAGAATTGATCGGGAATAGGAAATGCAGAATCTGCTGGCACCACCATGTATTCAGCGTATCCACCATGGACATCACGGCCGGTTGCCCTGAATTCAGAACAGAGGTTTTCATTTCCATCACGGCAATATGAACAGGTTCCACATGAGGAGAAGATCCATGCTACCCCGAGACGGTCACCCCTCTTATATTCGGTTACACGTTCACCCCGGGCAGCCACCACTCCAACCACCTGGTGTCCGGGGATGACAGGCAGATGGGGGGGAGGTGTCCGTCCTTCGATCTCATCCAGTTCCGTATGGCATACGCCGCAGGCAGATATCCTCAGAAGTACTTCACGGGGCCCCGGAACCGGGTCTGGAACGATGGAAAATTGAAGTGGTTCTTTCTCTTTTGAAAGATCTGCAAGAGACCTCAGGATCATTGCTTTCATAGAGGCAAGATATGTTTTTGTTTTTATTTATTCTTAATAACACCTTACTGATCATCAACATATTTTTTCAGCAAATTTTCAATTAATATTGCATCTTTTACAGGTTATACCTGTCTCAATTAGATTTTATAGTTTTACCATTAAAAGCATAAAAATCAACAGATGAACAGGGTTGTCGAAAAGGAATACTTCTCCGACGCAGTGGTAAAACTCGTGGTGGAAGCTCCCCGTATTGCAAAGAGCCGGAAAGCGGGTCATTTTGTGATTGTACGCGTGGGACAGAAAGGAGAGCGGATTCCACTTACTATTTCAGGTGCAGATATTGAAAAAGGTACCATTACACTCATCATACAGAAAGTGGGTGTTACATCCATTAAACTCTGTAACCTGGAGGAGGGTGAATTCATTACCGATGTTGTGGGCCCGCTGGGAGTGCCAACTCATATTGAAAAGGTTGGGACAGTGCTGGCATGCGGGGGTGGCGTGGGTGTTGCACCACTACTACCCATTGTAGAAGCCTTAAAGAAAGCAGGTAACAAAGTGATTACGGTACTGGCTGCAAGATCGAAGGAGCTGATTATCCTGGAAGAGCAGATGCGAATGCATTCTGACGAGGTGGTGATCATGACCGATGATGGATCGTACGGAAAGAAAGGGCTGGTTACCAATGGCATGGAGGAGGTGATCAAACGGGAAAAAGTCGATCTGTCGGTGACTGTTGGTCCGGCTGTTATGATGAAGTACTGTACTCTTCTGACGAAGAAATACGATATCCCGACGGTGGCCAGTCTGAACACCCTGATGGTGGATGGTACCGGCATGTGCGGGGCCTGCAGGGTGACCGTTGGCGGTAAGACAAAATTTGTTTGTGTGGATGGTCCCGAATTTGATGCCTTTGAGGTTGATTTCGATGAGATGCTTATGAGACTGGATTCATACAAACCGTCCGAAACCGAAGCCTATGAAACTTTTCAAAAAAAATACCGGAAAGCATGAATGAAGGTTTACTGAAATTCCTGAAAAAGGAGAGAGAACAGGAGTGGCGGGTTGAACTACGGTCTAAACTGAAGAACAAGGAGCGAACCCAGCTGGAACGGACCCACATGCCCGAACAGGCTGCAGACAAAAGAAATAAGA
>JAGLTY010000132.1 GCA_023135025.1 Bacteroidales bacterium
GTCTTGTAGTCCACACCGTTATTCGAAATGATGGACGCCACCATATCGCGGTTAGAGAAGTACTGGATATAGTCCTGGTCGGTCAGGTCCTGGTAGATCCCGTTGGCCACAAAAATATCTTTCAACCCGTCGTTGTCCATGTCCAGGATCAGGGCACCCCACGACCAGTCGGTGGCATAGACACCTGCAAGCCGGCCAATCTCACTGAAGGTGCCATCGGTGTTGTTGAGCTGCAGCATGTTGCGAGTAAACTGGTGGTGGTACCCGTTTTCATAGTTGGATTTGTAGCTGTCCCAGCTATCAAAAGTGGTTTTGGTTTTCAGCCGGGCATCATGCTCCGGGATCATATCGGTCACAAAGATCTCGGGATAGTGGTCGTTGTTGATATCGGCCATATCGGCACCCATGGAGGCGGCAGAGATGCAGCGCATCATACCGGTGAGTGTCTCCCGGAATGTTCCATCGCCGTTGTTCATGTAGATATAGTCCCGCTCAAAAAAGTCGTTGGATATATAGATATCCATCCATCCGTCCTGATCAATATCTCCAACGGTCACCCCCAGTCCAAACCCAATGATACTGGCGTAAATACCTGCCTCCTCACTAACATCGGTAAAATGGTTGTTATCGTTGCGAAACAGTTTATCACCCCCGATGGGGTCCCTTATCATTCGCTGGTTTTCGGCGAGGTCGAAGCTGCCGATGGCTTTGAAGGAGTTGTTTAACAGGTAGAGGTCCAGGTCCCCGTCCCTGTCATAATCAAAGAAAGCGCCATGGGTGGAATACCCATGGTCATTGATGCCATATGAAGCAGCCTGCTCCGTAAAAGTGAGATCCCCATTGTTGATATAGAGTTCATTGTGCCGCTCGTCACCCTCCACGTTTCCTGAATTGCAGACGTAGATATCGGTCCACCCGTCACCGTTCACATCGGCCATACTGGCACCGGTCGACCATTCGCCATGTCCGCCGATCCCCGCACGGTCAGAGATATCCTCGAATTTGAAATCTCCCATGTTCAGGTAGAGCACATTGGAGCCCATGTTGGAGGTGAGGAAGATATCGATGAGTCCGTCGTTGTTCACATCGCCCAGGGCCACCCCTCCGCCATTGTAAAAGTTCCGGTAGGTGTAGATATTGAATTTCTTCTTCAACTGCTCATCATAGTCAAGGTGGTTCACAAATCCAGCCCCGGTATAGGATTCCGGCATCAGGGTAAAGAGTTGATCGCCTGAAGCTCCTCCGTTTCGACTGCATGAAAAGGAG
Organism: Bacteroidales bacterium; assembly: GCA_023135025.1. Lineage (GTDB taxonomy): Bacteria > Bacteroidota > Bacteroidia > Bacteroidales. Next base: position 1,267 of record JAGLTY010000132.1, read on the forward strand.
AACAGCAGGGCCGTCAGAAGCAGTAAGCCAGGGAGCGTTTTAGGAAGCAAGGTTCTCATGCGGAAATCAGTTCTGATTTGCTTCCTGCAAGGAATCTTTTTCAACGCCGGAAAGCATATCGGTAAAAACGGCCCATACATAGAGTTCATTCTCATTGTATATGGTGATCCGCCTGTTGCCGTCGATCTTGGTATATGCCGTTCCCTTTATTGGATGGACAATGGTAATGAATCCGTTGCCATAGATATCCTCGTACCAGTTCTTCACATCCTCGGCCAGCTTTGCAGGGGTGAGCTCTTTGTTCCAGGGGGCCCAGCCATTGTATACAAATCTTACCGGCAGTTCTACGATTATGCCATTTTCGAACTTGGGATAGAAATTCATGGTAGCGGGATGTTCCAGCTCCTCCTTGATCTCATACAGTACAGTCTGGTTGCCTGTTCCCTGCCTGATCAAACCATCTTGATTCAGCTTCCAGCAGTGTTTATAGAACGCTTCATCGGTCATGCCGAAAGAGATCCCCATAAACAAGGAGTCATACCTGACCCCGCTGGCCAGTTCACGTTTTAATCTGCGTTCATATGTTTTTCCGGGTGAGCATCCTCCCGCAATAATTACGGCAATGACTGCCAGTACCATCCATTTCATCTTATTCATCCTTCTTCAAGTTCAAAAAGTGTAAAATTGTAAATTCTCATTGTTTCTTGCAACTATAATCACCTCCCTGCCATCAATTTTTATAACGGCAAGGTCACGGATCTCACCCCTGGTGAAAAAACCGGAGCTATCGGCGGGGATGGTCCTCCAGTTTTCATCCCCTCTGCCTTTCAGGAAGAGCCCGTGGCCGGCACTGTAGATTCCGGTCTCAGGTTTGGCCCTGGTCATGTTTCCACCCAGCACGATATCACAAATCGCATCGTGATCGAAGTCCCCCGTTACCATGGCATAAACCGGTGAGAGCTGACTCTCGGTTGGGAGGGGCTTGACCCGGAACGCCCCCTGGCCATCGTTGATCAACAGCGCACTCTCCAGGATATTGACCTGCAGCACTACCGACCGCTGAAGGATCTCTTCTGAAAAAATATCATGGATGGTCTGTCCGCTATATGCCTTGAATGTCTCATATTTTCGATCCAGGACAGGAATCTGTCTCACCAGGTCATCCTTCATGGCCACCGGGTAGGCTGTGTCGCCGTTAAATGCACAGATGATATGTTCCACACTGCCGTTCAGGTCAAAATCGTTCACATACATGGTGATTGGCTTCTCCGGGGTGGCCCGGAAGCGTGAGTTCAGTCCATGGTTCCCCAACACCAGGTCCGTATCACCATCCCCGTCCAGGTCTTCTGCCGCGACCCGGTTCCACCAACCTTCTGTTCCCGACAAACCATATGCGTCGGAGCGGTCCGTGAAGAGGCCCTGCTCATTGATAAAGAGCTTTACGGGCATCCAGTCGCCCACAATCACCATATCGGGATCGTTGTCGTTGTCCACATCTGCCCAGACCATATCGGTGATCATCCCCACCTCTTTTAGTCCGGGTGCCTTCTCTGCGGAGATGTTGGTAAAATTTCCCTTTCCGTCATTTTCCAGCAGGTAGCTGTTTACCGGGATGCCATAAAGAAAGGGGTGCAGGCGGATCCCTACAAAGAGGTCCATGTCTCCGTCACCGTCAAAATCGGCAGGCTGCACGCAGGAGCTGCTCTCATAACGGCCTGCTGGCAGAATCTGTTTTGATCTGGAGAAGAACCCCTTTCCATTGTTCAGGTAAAGCTTGTCGCTCAGGGCAGAAGAGCTGGTGGAAAACTCATTGCCGCCACAGGCTACATAGAGATCCATGTCGCCGTCACCATCTGCATCAAACAGGGCACAACCGGACTCTTCGGAGATCCTTTCAGCCTCAAACAGGCGCTTGTTGGAAGGCCGGAAGCGGCCCCCGGTCTCCTGGAGATAAAGTGCCCCTGCTGTGCCTTTTGCCCCACAAATATAGAGGTCGTCCAGTCCGTCGTTATTCACATCCCCCACTGCCATACGGGGACCTTCATTGGAGTGCATATGAAAGAGCAGCGACTCCCTTTGGAAATCCACATAATCATTCTCCACATGTGAAACGCAGAGACCCTGCGGGGGATCGCTTTTTTTGAATACCCTGGTCTTCATTGGTGCCGGATTTTCCGGACAGGTACCAGATGATGACTGCAGAAGGGTGAGGAACTGGTTGGCATGCACGTTATACAGCAGGGAACAGCGGCCGTCGGGCCAGGTCACTCTGATCGAATCTATCACGTTTACACTTCCCAGTCCAAAGTGGAGCCGTGGATCCACAGACGATTTAAACCCCCGCATGGGAACCAGCTCCTGGTAGCTCGTTTTCCCCTGGTAGTAAAGTGTTGCTGTAGCCCCTATGGCACCGCTGTTGGCACCATTGCCTGTGAAGGCGATAGATAGAAAATTGGAATGCGCCTGCTCCCTGGTATTGTTCCGGTAGAGAAATGAGGGCATGTTCACATTGTTGACCACCAGGTCGAGGTCCCCATCGTTATCCAGGTCGCCGTAGGCGGCCCCGTTGGAGTGCGACGGTGTGGCAAGTCCCCACGTTTCCGAGAGGTTGGTAAAGGTGAGATCGCCATTGTTCCTGAAAGCATAGTTGGGAACCCGCTCCGAAGGAATCCGATCGATGAGGCTGAGAATGGCCTGCTCCTCACTTTTGATCATGGAGCGCATCAGGGCCGGATTGGAATAGAGATTCAGGTAGTCCCGGTCCAGCAGGTCCTTGTAGATCCCGTTGGCCACAAAAAGGTCCCGCCACCCGTCATTATCCAGGTCCACGATCAGTGCACCCCAGCTCCAGTCGGTGGCATCGACACCGCTGTACCTGCCAATTTCGCTGAAGGAGCCATTCCGGTTGTTCAGTTGCAATACGTTTCGGGCAAACTGGTGGTGGTAGCCCTTCTCCACCTTGTTCCTGTAACTCTCCCATGCCTCAAAAAGCACCTTGGTCTTCAGGCGGGCATCCCCCTGGGCCGTCATTTCTGTGACGAAAATATCGGGCCAGGTATCGTTGTTGATATCGGCAATATCGGCCCCCATGGCGCCCAGGCTGGTCTCCCCCAGCTGTTCATCAAGCAGTTCCGAAAAGGTGCCATCCCGGTTGTTGATATAGAGATAATCGCGTTCGAAAAAGTCATTGGAGACATAGAGGTCCAACCACCCATCGCGGTTCAGGTCTGCCACGCTGGCACCCAGGCCAAACCCGATCTTGCTGCCATAGATACCCGCTTCAGCACTGACATCCACAAAGATATTCCCGTCGTTCCTGTATAGCTTATTTGCACCCAGGGTATCGCGCACCAGCCGCTCTCCCTCCACCATATCAAAATCGGTGACCGATTGGAAGGAGTTGTTCAGCAGGTAGCAATCCAGGTCGCCATCCCGGTCATAATCAAAAAAGGAGGCGTGAGTGGAGAGGCCTACATCGGCTATACCAAATTGCTCTGCCTGTTCTGTAAAGGTCAGATCCCCGTTATTAATAAAGAGCTCATTGTGCCGGTTTGGAGTATCCGGAATGCCCGATTTACAGACATAGATATCGAGCCAGCCGTCGCCGTTCACATCAGCAATACTCACCCCGGTGGACCATACATCCGGACATGCTACCCCCGCTTGCTCCGTAATATCCTCAAAGACAAAATTGCCCTTGTTGATATAAAGCTTATTATCTACAATGTTGCCGCAAAAATAGATATCGGACAGACCATCATTGTTAAAATCTCCAAGTCCAACACCTGCTCCATTGTAGAAATTCCTGTAGGTATAGGTATTGTACTCTTCAGTATATTCCACTTGGTTAGCAAATGAAATGTGGGTTATTTCTTTGCCCAAAAGTGAGAACAGGGGGGAGTGATCAGCATCTGATGCTCCTTTGTTGCATGAAGTTACCAGAAAGGAGATTATTAGTATTGCTCCAAATGAGCAGCCCTTAATGCTCAGAAATGCCATTATAACTCTTGAATTACGTGAGCGCATTAGCTGCGCTGAGCTTGTAAACTCGGTTCCCCGTAGCTCTGCTTCGGGGTTAGCGAGCACAATATAGTAAACAATTAATCGATGAATACTCGCAGCTTTGCTGCGAGGAGAGTCAATTAGCTGAAAAAAGAAAGCAAGCAATCGTAAAATTGCCTGCTTTCTCTTTCAAAGAATTTGTTCAAATATTATTGCTAATACCCCGGATTCTGTGACAGATTTGGATTGGCATCCAGTTTATCCCTGTGAATCGGGAAGAGGGTGGTATGTTCGCCTGTTTCCATTATGTCCTGAGGGTTATAGAACGGAAGTACCCATTTTTCAAGATCCGTCCAATAGCCCCAGCGGATCAGATCCTGCCGCCTGTGGTTTTCCGCGAACATTTCGCGTCCAATTTCATTGAACAGTTCTCCACCGGGAACATTCCCGCCTTCCAGATCAAAACTCAGCGGACCATCCAGGGTGGTCAGAGGATCAACACCGGCCCTGCTTCTGATCTGGTTAACCAGTATCAGTGCCTCTGCATCAAGGCCATTGCGGAAGAGTGCTTCTGCTTTCATCAGCAGCACATCGGCATAGCGGAATACGGCATAATCATTACTCATGGCACCGGGTATACTTCCTATGGCAATTTCCCATTTACCGATCCTCACACCCGCCTGACGCAGGGCCTGGGGACCCAGTTCATTGATCTGCGGTTGAGGCGGATCATGGAAGAAACTTCCGAAATTAAGGGGTTCTTCATCAAGGTCTCCCACAAAAGGTTCAGGTTGGCGATCTGGGTCCGGACCTTTAAATCCATCGTCCATTACCAAAACTCCGCCACTTGTATACTGGTAACCTGCCACAAAATTACCCCGTTTCCCTGAAGGACCATCGAGGGTACCTACACCACCCTTTCGCAGATCAGTATCCTCGTAGGAATTGTAAAACTCTTCCAGCGTACAGAAACCATTCCAGGGCTGCTGAGTCAGGTTATAGGTCTGCTGACTGCCGTAATGCAATGTCCGGACGGCTATATTGAATCCCTCGAAAAATACCTGGTCGTAAGGAATAGAAAAGATAAACTCCTTGGACCCGGAATTGTCCTCATTGAAATTGGAAAAATAGT
>JAGLTY010000133.1 GCA_023135025.1 Bacteroidales bacterium
GAACTGAGACAGGATCCTGAAAGCAATGCCTCTCCGGGAAAAGCTTACCCCCTGAATGAAGAGCAGCAGGCAGGTTTGGATAAGATCCGGGAACAATTCACTACCCACCAGGCGGTATTGCTGCATGGTGTTACCTCCAGCGGTAAAACGGAGCTCTATATTCAGCTTATTGATGAAATGCTGGAACAGGGTAAACAGGTACTCTATATGCTCCCTGAGATTGCACTGACCACCCAGATCATACAACGAATTCGCAGGGTATTTGGTAACAGGGTAGGGGTGTACCACTCCAGGTACAGCGATTCGGACCGGGTCTATGTTTACCGGAACCTTCTGGGACTTACCGACGACGAGACTTATGGTGTTGTGATCGGGGTGCGTTCGGCCATCTTCCTTCCATTCAAAAACCTGGGACTGGTCATTATCGATGAGGAGCATGAGAATACCTACAAACAACACGATCCTGCTCCCAGGTATCATGCACGTGATACGGTTCAGGTTCTGGCCCTTCATCACAATGCCAGGGTATTGATGGGGACAGCTACCCCATCCTATGAGTCGCTTTATAACGCCCGTACTCAAAAATATGGTTATGTAACCCTCTCTTCACGTTTTGGAGAGGTGGAGCCACCCGAAATCGTACTGGCCGACATTAAAGTGGCCACTAAACGAAAGCAGATGGTCTCTCATTTCACGCCGCAACTGATGGAGGCGATCAAGGCTGCCCTTGCCGCAAAGGAGCAGGTGATTCTTTTTCAGAACCGGAGGGGATTCTCTCACTACATTGTCTGCAATGATTGCAGCCATATTCCAAAATGCGATCGTTGCGATGTGAGCCTGACCTACCATCGTTACAGCGGGAAACTGGAGTGTCACTATTGCGGGCACAAGGAGCCCATGCCCCAGGCGTGTCCATCCTGTGGAGGCACCAACATGACCATGAAGGGATTTGGTACAGAGAAGATCGAAGATGAACTCCCTTTGATATTTGAGGGGATCAGGGTGGGCCGCCTGGATACTGATACGGCCCGGTCGGTCAACCGGACCCGGACCATGATCAACCAGTTTGAAGAGGGAAAACTGGATCTGCTGATTGGTACACAGATGCTCTCTAAAGGGCTCGATTTCAGTAATGTGACCCTGGTAGGGGTGCTTGATGCGGATCAGATGCTCCATTTTCCCGATTTCAGGGCATTTGAGCGTAGTTTCCAGTTGATCTCTCAGGTAAGTGGCAGGGCAGGGAGAAGAAAGAAAAGGGGGAAGGTTATTGTACAGACCATGGATCCCGGTCATCCGGTGATTCAATATATCAGTAACAGCGACTTCGAGGGCCTCTACGCCGACCAGATGGAGGAGCGTCAGCTCTTTGGCTATCCGCCTTTCAGAAGAATGATCCGGATTAACTTCCGGCATAAGATTCCCTCTATTTTGGATGGTGCCACAGATCTGACTGCACGTGAATTAAAAAAAATCTTTTCCAGCCGGGTGCTGGGTCCACAGTACCCTCCCGTCAGGAAGACCCACAACACTTTTCAGAAGCAGATCATTCTGAAGATCGAAAGGGAGGCTTCCTATGAGCGGGCCAAGGAGTTATTGAAGGAGGTTCTAAACGGGCTTTCCGGAAACGAGGTGTTTCGTTCGGTCCGGATCTCTGTGGATGTGGATCCTTATTGACGATAAAAGTTTATCTTTGCCCAGATTTATTCCAAGCCATGTTTGAGTCCACCGATTTCGAGTACGTATTTGACCAGTTTACCAACCAGAAAGTGTTGATCATTGGAGATGTAATGATCGATACTTACCTGTGGGGGAGTGTGGGGCGTGTATCCCCGGAAGCACCAGTGCCCGTTGTTTCCGGCGTGATCGAGGAAAACCGTCTTGGGGGAGCAGCCAATGTGGCCCTGAATATCAAGGCCCTGGGGGCGGTACCTATCCTCTGTTCTGTCATTGGTGATGACGACCGGGGTAAACTGATCCTGGAGTTGATGGAGGAGCAGCTTCTGTCCGATATCGGCCTGGTGGTTGACAATCACCGGGTGACCACACAGAAAACCAGGATCATCAGCGGAAGCCAGCATTTGCTACGGGTGGATGAGGAGATGGATATATTCCTGAATAGAAGGGTACAGGATGAATTTCTTGAACTGATTTCGAGTCTGCTCGAGAGCGGTGGAATCGATGCCATTATCATGCAGGATTATGATAAGGGTGTATTGACCCCCAGGGTGATCTCGGAAGTGATCAGTGTCGCTGAAAGGGTTGCAGTGCCGGTCATGGTCGATCCAAAATTCAGGAGCTTTGATCTCTATAGAAAGGTGAAGCTTTTTAAGCCCAATTTCAAGGAGCTGGTGAAGGGACTGGACCTGGATATCAAGAAGAGAGAGATAGAGAAACTTTCTGAAGCTGTTCAGAAATTTCAGAAGAGACAGCAGATCGATAATCTGCTGGTTACCCTCAGTGATCAGGGCGTACTGACCTCCGGAGAAGGGGAGCATGTGCATATTCCGGCTGTAGCAAGAGAGATTACAGATGTTTCCGGTGCTGGTGATACAGTGATTGCAGTAGCTTCCCTCTTCCTGATAGCGGGCCTTCCGCCTGCTGAAGTGGCTGCTGTTTCCAATCTGGCCGGCGGACTGGTGTGTGAAAAAGCAGGAGTGGTTCCCGTCAGTTCAGAGAAGTTGCTGGATGAGTGCAACGAGCACTTTAAAAGTTCATAAAGTTTTGGTATTTTTGCCATCCAATTCGGGGTATAGCGCAGCCCGGTAGCGCGCGTCGTTCGGGACGACGAGGTCGTGGGTTCAAATCCCGCTACCCCGACTAATAGATTTTCAAACCTCTGTAAGTCAGTTTCTTGCAGGGGTTTAATTTTGAGTGGTAATAAAAGTGGTAAAAAATTCACTCTCTTTCTCTTCCCGGTCGCCAGCAAAGAATCCCATGTATTTCTAAATACAGTGATTCTCCGAAAAGTCACACCACATAAAGTGTTTACGTGATTTTTTTCTCCTAATCGTTTGTTTCCCGGCTGTATAAGATTCCTTAACAGGATATTAGAAAGACAATAGCAGGGTTTTCATGCTTTGCTTTAAATGTACCATAATGTGGGTTTATGTGTACCATAACTCCCCCCGATGGGGGTCTGGGTAGTAACCCTCCGGCATGATCCCCGGTCACTGTGGGTATAACACTCGTATCCGGGACTTTGAAATTACAAACCGGTAGTACTATCATATGCTTGCCGTGCCCCCATCCATATTTCCTGTGTGGGGTGAGATTGACCAGACTGGAAATTATAAAATACTGTAAAATATTATAAAAGAGCGTGTTAGAATTTTCTCAAAAATCAACTATTTATTATTGACTACGACTTGATGACTAAAGGGTGCATCAATCCGGAATTGGTGCGATGCCCCTTTATCACCACGTGGTCGGAAAAAATAATTTTAAGGTCGTGATGTCACAAAGTGTGTCAAAGAGCGGCACAAAAGAAGTCGAGTCATGAAAAAGTTAATGTTAGCAATGCTGGCTTGTGGAGGGTCAGCACATGGATTCTAAAATCGTTAAGAAGTTTTTAAATTCCACACCGCAATCAATCAGAACATACACTGGAATTAGAAATTGGGAAAATAAGTCCCAATCGTACCTGAAAACCGTATATAATAACAATACGGTCTTACCCCACGATAAGCATGCAGTATACTGGTTGGATAAACTCCACATTGGATTTAGAATTAACAGTAGACAGAATATGCTGAAATATGAAATGCTCTATGATCAGAATAAGCAATATGATCTTTCTGATTTCATTACCATCATTCCCAACAAGAGATCAGGTAAATTTTACCATATTTCATTTGCAATTGTTGTTGAGGATGTACATGCCGGATATCTTCACATGGTACACACAAAGAGAAAGCAACAGTGTTTGCTGGAAATTGACAACAGGGTATTGTATTGCCAATCCCCTTTATGGATCATCTCCTGTATATATCTTATAGCACGAGCATTTGACCTGCATTTTAACAACATCTCAAAGATCGAAGTTGCAAGGGATTCTTTGGAGAACACATACCGGAAATTATCTGAAGTATATTACCATTCCAATCGTTGTAATGAATATATCCACGAATTAACCGGGGATGAACCCCGGTACTATTATTCAAACAGGGTAGAGATAACGGATTTTACTGACAAGAATGACCCTTCCAAAGGAACGTTTATTTTTGGCAGTAATAACAGCAATACCATACTAAGGGTCTACAACAAATCAAAGGAAATCCGGGACAAGGATTGGAAGAAAAAGTATATCCATGAACAGCATATTGATCTTCTTGGTGGTTCAGGGGATGTTTATCGAACTGAGATCGCTGCCCGGTCATCTGCATTTTGTAAAACTGGTATTTTAGGGCGGGAGTATGCTGATTTAACCCGGTTATTCGATAGAAGTGAATTACCGTCCATCTTTTTCAGGATGCTCAGTGACAAACTCACCTTTAAAGACCTTTCAACCAAACACTGGAACAAATCCGGGAATCAGAAATTTGATTATGTTAGGATCATTCCTGTACCGGATACAGTGCAGATGGTGAAAATGAGTGCTAAGGCAACCAGTAAACGTTTTAAACATGAAGAGCATATTAACAAGGTAAAGTTCATGATCAACCAATATCTGGATGGTGATATTGGATTCTCTTTTCTGGTTGATTATATCATAAGGGGGGTGAGAAAGAATAGCACATCATCCGGGGATTTTAGAAAGGCATCCAAGGTTGTTTTTAGAAATCACCGGAATAAGGTCACGGCAAGGGATCGTGACAGGTTAAACCTTCTGATCTATGCCATGGAGAAGGGTGTAACTGCTTTAAAGATGGTGAAAACCAAAGCATTTTTTGGATTACTATAGATCATTGTGCCAGGCCTGGACGTTGGCGGGAGCCAACGGATCAGGCAGACACTATTAAATGATTATTTTGTATTGTATCGTTGAGGACGCTAAACTATCCATGCTTGGATTTTGTCCTCCAGCATGGTCCTTAGTTGGGTCAGCTCTTCGTAAACGATATGGGAATAGTGATTGGTATCAAAATGGGAATCTTCAAAATCTTCTTTCTCACACATGTATATAACTTGCTTTCCCATGCCTAAAGCAAAACCTGCTTCGAAATATACACCATGTCTTTGTTTCGTGAAGTCTGCAACAAGGAATTTGCTACTTCGAATCTTCCCGATAATTGCATCATTTATGGTGAGATCACTATCAACATGAATCTCATCTATAATGAGTGGCTTATACCCACATTTTGATATGGTTTGTTTGATGGCATCCCTTTTATTTTTTTGGGAATCATCAAACCACATGGCAATAAAACAGTTATTTGATTTTGCACCCTCTTCCTGAAGTCCGATAACGTATTCAAGACCCTTATATGTGATTTTAATATCTGTGCCATCCGGTCCATTAAGAGAAGATATGTCGATAAATGTTATAAAACCATACTCCTTCAAAGTACTCAAATAGAAGTAGTATTCTTTTTGGTTTTTAAAATACAGCCTATTCAATAGAAAATCATGGTCAACTCTTTTCCGAAGATCAATTGATGAACCTTCATACTCCTGCAAAGAGTGGATGAAAAGTAGAAGTTCATCTAACTTTTCTTTTGGGGTTGTTGGAATAATGGCTTCATCAATTATCTTCTCCAGTTTCTTATTGCTATAGTGTACACTCTCTTCATGAAATGGGAAAATCCCATTGATAATTAAGCCTTTCAGTATATACTTGTTCTTCTCAACTTTTTCGGAGTTGCTATGGTTAGAATTAAACTCGCAGAAGTATGCAACACCATTATATTCGGTTGAATATTCAATAGCATCCTTGCCGCCACCCTTATTCCTTACTGGAGCATCAGTTATAAAGCATTTATCTACTTCTCTTCCCATTCCCATAGTCATAATTGTTGGTGTAGTGTAAAGATAAATATATCATAGTTAATTATTTACATCTGTTGAAAAGTCGCAAAAGAACTCGCTCAATGACACCTTATAATAATCCAGTGCTTTAAAAAGGGTTGTGATATTGTAGTTGCCGCCATTCTCTAATTTCATGTAGGTCAACCGGAACAACCCCATTTTTTTAGCGGTGTCATTTATGGTCATATGGTTTGCCTTCCTGCGATCTTTCAGATTGTTTCCGATCTCTTTCAGCAGCGATGAATGTTCTGGAAATATGTTCTTTGATCCCATATCCATTTGTTTGTGAAAATCTAAAAAAGTCTACGATAATAGACAACATTTGTTGCCTTTTTACGTAAAATATCTATGAAGATAGACATTAACCAATACATCAAATACCATGAGTAAATTCGCACTATACCAAAG
>JAGLTY010000134.1 GCA_023135025.1 Bacteroidales bacterium
TATCTACGATGCCATTGAAGAGCTGAAGGCTGCCATGGAGGGTATGCTTGCCCCCGAGATCAAAGAGGAGATCACTGGTACACTGGAAATCCTGGAGGCTTTCAAAATCACCAAGGTCGGGACCATTGCAGGATGTATGGTCAGGGAAGGCAAAATCAGGCGTTCCTCCAAGGTGCGGCTTATCAGGGACGGTATTGTGGTCTACAATGGAGAACTGGGATCGTTGAAGCGTTTTAAGGATGATGCCAAAGAGGTGGTTTCAGGTCTTGAGTGCGGACTGAACATTGAAAATTTTAACGATATCAAGGTGGGCGATATGGTCGAGGCCTACGAGGAGACCGAGATGAAGAAGACCCTCTGATAGTCTCTCTCGATTTTACTATATTAGCATACCAAAACCAACGGGTATGTATGAGTTTATCGAGGGGGAATATGTTGAGAAATCACCAGCACATCTAATTGTTCAGACGGGCCACGTAGCCTACTACATTAACATTTCACTGTTTACTTACAGCCAGATCAGTAGCCAGTCGGCAGGCAAGATCTACCTCCATTTTGTGGTCAGGGAAGATGCGCAGATTTTCTATGGTTTTAGTGGACGGGAGGAGCGCGAGATCTTCAGAATGCTCATTTCGGTTTCCGGGGTGGGAGCCAATACGGCCCGCCTGATCCTCTCTTCACTGTCACCTGAGGAGATAACCCAGGCCATCCTGGCCGGAAATGTCTCTCTTTTACAAGGAATAAAAGGGATCGGGGCCAAATCTGCCCAACGGATCATCATTGATCTGAAAGATAAGGTAGGTAAAGGTGTGGGAATTGATGAATTATTCTTTTCACGGGACAATACCAGCCGTGAAGAAGCGTTATCTGCTTTAGTAGCACTGGGTTTTTCAAAGAAAACTGTAGAGAAGATTTTGACCCGTATTTTATCAGAGCAGCCCGAACTTTCTGTTGAGAAGGTAGTGAAGGCTGCCTTGAAGTTTATGTAGTGAACCATCGGTATAACCACATATTCCTGATTGTCATTGGATTCTTGCTGGCTATAGGAGCCAATGCCCAGGATTCAACCCTCCATTTTCCTTTTTCTGACCGGGGTTCCTATCCCTTCTCTTGGTCGGGACAAAGTTCGCCTCTCTATCTGCAAAATCCATCCAACATCAACTCACAGGTCATTTATGATCCGTTGACAAAAAAGTATCTCTTCACTGAAACCATCGGGAGCTGGAACTACAGGAACCCTACCCTGATGACCATGGATGAGTACCAGCGATATGAGTTGAAGCAGCAGGTGAATGATTACTGGCGGCTGAAAGCAAGTGGATCCTCCCTGGAACAGCAGCTCTCATTTATTCCACCTATCCAGGTGGGTGGAGAGGCATTTGATAAACTGTTCGGATCCAATGTGATTAATATTGTTCCGTCAGGTTCTGCCGAACTGATCTTCGGATTTAACCTGTCCAAACAGGACAATCCCAATATCAGCGAGCGGCTCAGAAGTGTGCCCTCTTTTACTTTTGATGAAAAAATAATCATGAATGTGGCAGGTTCCATCGGTGATAAGATGGCCATGGATATCAGCTATAATACGGAAGCCACTTTCGATTTTGAGAACCAGACCAAGTTGGAGTATTCGGGGAAGGAGGATGAGATCATCAAGAAGATTGAGGCTGGGAACGTGAACCTTCCACTGCCCGGTTCGCTGATCAGCGGGAGCCAGAGCCTGTTTGGTCTGAAGACCGAGTTGCAATTTGGAAAACTGACGGTGACCAGTGTATTCTCCCAGCAGCGGGGCGAATCGTCTGTGATCAATGTGCAGGGCGGATCGCAGCTGAGCGAATACTCAGTCACTGTGGATGACTATGATGCCAATAAACACTTCTTTCTTTCGGAATACTTTCGCGAAAACTACAACAAAGCACTCTCGCGTCTGCCGGTGATTACCTCCGATGTGGCCATCACACGCATCGAGGTCTGGGTAACCAATAAGACCACCAACTTCCAGCAGTCCAGGAACATTGTTGCGGTCAATGACCTGGCCGAACCCTATCCCAGGTTTTACACCCGCGATCCGGCCCAGACAGGCAATTACCCCAGGAATAATCTGAACAATGCATATGATGAGCTCACCAATACTCATTCGTCCATCAGGGATATCAAGAATGTAACCAGTGAGCTGGAGGGTGCCGGTCTGACCCTGGGAACAGATTTTGAAAAGATTGAAAATGCAAGGTTGCTCTCCTCAAGGGAGTATGCCTATAACGATAAGCTGGGTTATATCTCGCTGAATACTGCCCTTAATACTGATGAGATCCTGGCGGTGGCCTATGAATACACCTACAGGGGTCAGACCTTCCAGGTTGGAGAACTTTCCCAGTCCAGTGGGATCAGTGCTCCCTCATCACTGATGATGAAACTGTTGAAGCCCACTAATTTTACCCCCAGAAGCTATACCTGGGATCTGATGATGAAAAACGTCTATGCCCTGGGGGCCTACCAGGTGAATGAGGATGAGTTTACCCTGGATGTATTGTACCGTGACGATAAAACGGGGAACGCCGTAAACTATCTGCCCGGTGGTGACCTGAACAAAACAATTCTGATCAGGTTGCTGAACCTTGATAATATGAACTCGCAGCGTGACCCCTATCCGGATGGTATTTTTGACTATATGAACGGAATCACCATCACTCCCTCCAATGGGAGGGTCTTCTTCCCCCTTCTGGAGCCGTTCGGATCGGACCTGGCAAAGATTCTGAACGACAGTCTGGATGGTGAGCAGGCGGCCGCAGCCATAGACAAATATGTCTTCCAGGAGCTTTATGATTCTACCAAGACCAAGGCGCAACAGATTGCAGAAAAGAACAAGTTCCTGATTGCAGGGGAGTACTCCTCTTCCAACAGCTCTGAGATCATGCTGAACGCCATGAATGTACCTCAGGGATCGGTGAAGGTAACTGCCGGGGGACGGGAGTTGATGGAGGGTGCCGATTATACAGTCGATTACATGCTGGGAAGGGTCACCATCATCAACCAGGGAATTCTTGAATCGGGTACTCCCATCCGCATCTCCCTGGAGAACCAGTCGTTGTTTAACTTCCAGACCAAGACCCTGGTAGGGACCCATCTCAACTACAGGATCTCAGATAAATTTAACCTTGGGGCCACTGCCATGCACCTTACCGAAAGGCCCCTTACCCAGAAGGTGAATGTTGGGGATGAACCCATTTCCAATACCATTTGGGGACTCAATGGTAACTACAGTACAGAGTCGCAGCTGATCACCACCCTGGTGGATAAACTGCCCTTCCTGGAGACCAAGGCTCCTTCCACATTTACAGTGGTGGGAGAGTTTGCGCAACTGATACCGGGACACTCCCGTGCCATTGAGAAAGAGGGGAATGCCTATATTGATGATTTTGAAGGAAGTGAAACATCCATCGATCTGAAACAGTTCTCCTCATGGAAACTGGCCAGTACACCCAGGGGATTTTTTCCCGAGGCGGAATGGAACAACAACAGGGCCTATGGATACAACCGTGCAAGGCTGGCATGGTACCACATCGATCCGCTTTTCGTAAATCCCGACTCGCGTACACCAGATTATATGAAGGCCAATCCCGATTTTATGTCCAGTGCCTACGTATATGAGGTGTATGAGCAGGATATTTTTCCCAACAAGGAGAATCCAAACGGAATACCCACCAGGATCTCTGTGTTGAACATGGCCTACTATCCCGAGGAGCGGGGCCCCTATAACTATGATTATCAGAGACTCGGGCAGGAGGGGAATCTGCTGGAACCTGAAGAGCGGTGGGGAGGAATCATGAGAGAGATCTACTCAAGCGATTTTGAACAGGCCAATGTGGAGTTTATCGAATTCTGGTTGATGGATCCATTTGCTGAGATGCCGGAACATAGCGGTGGGGAGCTCTATTTTAACCTGGGTAATATCTCCGAGGATGTATTGAAGGACTCCAGAAAGGTGTTTGAAAACGGGCTACCCACTTCGGAGGTGGTTGAAAAAGTGGATACCACTGTTTGGGGCCGTGTGCCCCTGACACAGTCCCTGGTACCCGGTTTTAGTGCGGGCGACGAGACCCGGAAGTATCAGGATGTGGGACTGGACGGACTCTCTTCGCTCTATTCTAATGATGAGGTAACCTTCTTCTCCGAAGAGCCGGATGATTACCTGAATCAGATTGAATCGCTCTACAGTTCAGGACGGTTGAGTCAGGAGGCCAGGAATGCCATTTTCGATGACCCTTCATCTGACGATTATATGTATTACCGCAGCTCCCACTATGATGCTGCCCGGTTGGATATCCTGAGCCGTTACAAGAAATACAACAACCACGAGGGGAACTCGCCCAGCGACCAGGATAACCAGGAGTCTTATCCCACTTCGGGAACCTCACTTCCCGACATAGAGGATATCAACCGGGACAATACGCTCAGTGAAGGAGAGAGCTACTTCTCATACCGGGTCGATATCAACAAAAACGAACTGGAGGTGGGACGGAATAATATCGTCGATAAGGTGGTTGACAAGGTCACATACGAAAATGGGGAGAAAGCCGATGTAACATGGTATCAGTTCAGGATTCCCATCTACAATTATGAGGAGATTGAAGGGGATATCTCCGATTTTAAAACCATCCGGTTTATGCGGATGTTTATGACCGGATTTGAGGATACCACATTCCTCAGGTTTGCCAGACTCGATCTGGTTCGCGAAGAGTGGAGACGCTATCAGCTCCCCATGACCCAGGGAGGTGAAGATTGGACAGGGGTTGAACCTTCATTGGGAGCACTGACCATTTCAGCAGTTAATATTGAAGAGAATGCAGGCAAGGAGCCGGTAAACTATGTGCTTCCACCAGGGTTCACCCGTCAGATCGATCCCATGCAGCCCCAGCTCAGGCAGCTGAATGAACAGTCTATTGTTTTAAAAGTGAATGAGCTTGCCGATGGAGATGCCAGGGCCGCCTATAAAAATACAGAACTGGATATGAGGCAGTATAAGAAGATCCGGATGGAGGCACATGCCGAGGCCATTCCGGGAGAGGTGCTTGAACATAATGAGCTGGTGGCCTTTATTCGATTGGGGACCGATTATAAGAACAACTACTATGAATATGAAGTCCCTATGGAACTTACCCCACCCGGGAGGTATGATAACGATAGTGAGAGTGACCGCTTGATTGTATGGCCTGTGGTCAATAAGTTTGAGGTGAAGCTGGATCAGTTCAAAGAGGTGAAACAGGCCAGGAACAGAGCCATGAGCGATCCGGAGAGTGATGTGACTATCAGTTCAGTATATGCAGTGATGGACGAGAAGGGAAACCGCATTTCGGTCTCCGGAAATCCCAATATGAGCAGTATCCGTACCATTATGATCGGGGTGCGCAATCCAAAAGCCGGAAACAATCCATATGGTCAGGATGATGGACTGCCCAAAACAGGTGAGATCTGGCTGAATGAATTGCGTCTGACCGATTTCAATGAGAGCGGAGGTTGGGCAGCCAATGGGAGGGCCACTCTGAAACTGGCTGATTTTGGAAATGTCACCTTTGCCGGAAATACCAGTCAGCCCGGTTTTGGAAGTATTGAGCAGAAAGTACAGGAGAGGCAGCGGGAGCAGATTATACAGTACGATGTCTCCTCCAATCTTCAGATGGGGAAGTTCTTTAAGCAGGAGAGCGGGGTCAATATTCCTGTATTTGCCAGCTATTCCAAAGCTATTGTGAATCCCGAGTACAATCCGCTCGATCCTGATATTCCACTGAAAGAGGCCATTGATGAGGCGGAGACCGAAGCAGAACGTGATTCGATTATTCGCAATGCCAGGGATATGGTGGAACGAAAATCATTTGCAGTAACCAATGTGAGGATGAATAAAGCGGGGACAAAGAAGCGGATCTACAGCCTCTCCAACTGGTCCACCAGTTTCTCCATGAACGAAATGGTGAGTCGTAACCCCAATCTCAACTACTACAATACTAAGAAGGTAAGAGGGAACATCAGTTATAACTTCAATACCAGGCCCAAGAACGTTCAGCCCTTTAAATCGGTTAAATGGATGAGTTCAGAGTGGCTGCGACTGATCAAGGATTTTAATTTCAATTATACCCCATCCAGAATCTCGTTCCGGACCGATATGGACCGCTACTATCTGGAAAAAGAGGTGAGGAACATCAACAATCCCGATTTTTTTGTGGCACCCACCTTTAAGAAGGATTTTTACTGGAACCGCTTTTTTGATCTGAAATTTGATATCACCCGAAATCTCCGGTTTGATTTCTCCTCCACACATAATGCCAGGATCGATGAGCCCGAGGGCCGCTG
>JAGLTY010000135.1 GCA_023135025.1 Bacteroidales bacterium
TGGTTCGTCTGACCATACGAGCGAATGTTAACAATAGTGTTTAATTAAATATATTTAAAGGATGAGTTTTTTATTTCAAATTTTAGCTGCGCCAGCCGGACCAGGCGGTGCTGGAGGAATGCAATCGTTGATTTTTCTATTGCTGATCATTGTGGTGTTCTACTTTTTTATGATTCGCCCGCAGGTGAAGAAGCAAAAAGATGCTTCACATTTCAGGAATGCCCTGAAAAAGGGTGATAAAGTGACCACAACAGGTGGTATTTACGGTAAGATCAATGATGTGAAGGATCGTACAGTGACCCTTGAAATTGCTGATAACGTTCTTGTAAAGGTTGATAAAACAGCTGTAACGGCTGAACCATCGGAGCAGACTCCGGCCAGGAAATAAACAAGCGGCTTTGGAAAACGGTTTTCTCCAGAAATGGCCAAAGGTACCGGAAGGACAAAAACTTCAATTCAGGAAAAGAATCCTGCTGTTTTCTGTTTTCTTTCTGATTTCTGCCTCTATCTGGTTGCTCAATGCATTGAGCAAGAACTATACATCCGTCATTGAATATCCCCTTGTCTATACGGATTTTCCTGAAGACAAGGTATTTGTGGGCGAAATGCCCGGGCACCTCGATCTACAGATCAATGCCCATGGATATGCACTTTTACGGTACAAAATGTACCGAAAACCGGTTCCTATAAGCTTCAAGATCTCTGCATTCAATCTGAACAGAGGGCAGGACAGCTCCAGTGCCTATATTCTGACACGCTATCTGAAGGATCAGATAGCAAGACAGTTACCAGCCGAATTGCAATTACTGGAGATCAATCCGGACACACTTCATTTTCAGTTTGCTAAAAGGGTAACCAGGATGGTGAAGATCAAACCCGATTTTGAATACTCCATTGAGAAGCAATTTACCATCAAGGATGAGATTATGCTCACCCCTGATTCTGTTGAGGTAACCGGTCCTGATCTTATTCTGGATACACTTGCTTTTGTCTATACCACACGGTATGACCTGGGAGTGCTTACCCGGAATTACAGCGACAGGGTTAAGCTGAGCAGGGAGGCTGACCTGCAATATAATCTATCCAGGGTGAACTGTTCCATTGAATTGGAGCGGTTTACGGAGCTGCTGGTTACGGTTCCCATTGAGGTTCTGAACCTGCCTGATAGCATTTTTCTGCAGACCTTTCCTTCAACCATTAAACTCAACTGCCGGGTCGGACTGAGTAAATATGACAGGATTGATCTGTATCCTTTCAGAGCAGTGGTCGATTATGATAAGATTGATGAGCGTATTACGACCCTGAATGTAACCATCCAGAACCTGCCAGACTATCTGCTCGGGTATGAGTATTCCCCAAAGACTGTCGAATTCTTAAAGTCGAGACGGTGATGTTCAGGGTTGGATTAACAGGCGGAATAGGTAGTGGAAAGAGCCTGGTTTGCAGTATTTTTGAAAAATTGGGAGTGCCGGTATACAGTGCTGATGCAGAGGCGCGGAAATTAATGAATACCGACAGTGAACTAAAGACCAGCATTGTGAAGATGTTCGGGGATCAGGCGTACAGTAAGGATGGTCTGGACAGGGAATTCCTTGCCGGTTCAGTTTTTGGAGATGATGAAAAGCTATCCGGACTTAACAGACTGGTTCATCCTGCTGTACGAAAGGATTTTAACAGGTGGGTAGCCTTGCAGAGCGGATCACCCTATGTGGTGGAAGAGGCTGCCATCCTGTTCGAAAGCGGAGCCCACAGGGAGATGGACCTCTCGGTTCTGGTTTATGCCCCCGAAGAGCTCAGAATCAACAGGGTTATGGAACGGGACCAGGCAGATCGGGAGGATGTGTTGAATCGAATGGGCCACCAAATGAGTGAAGAGGAGAAAATGAAGTTGGCCGGCCATATCATTTATAATGATGGGACGCAGATGCTTCTGCCCCAGGTGATCGAATTGCACAATAAGATTTTAAACAGCATAGAATAAGTTATGGCGAAATTTGGAAAATGGATAGGTCTTGGACTGGGGTGGGCCCTGGGTGGTCCCATTGGTGGTATCCTCGGACTGGCAGTTGGTTCGATTTTTGATACCGGGAGCAGTGTGGCACCCGGACAGGTACGGAGTGCAAGGACACAGACCCTGCGGGGAGATTATGCAGCCTCCCTGTTGGTACTCACAGCTGCGGTGATGAAAGCTGATGGCAGGGTGATGAAAAGTGAGCTGGATTATGTAAAGCGATACTTCATCACCCGATTCGGCAGTGATACTGCCAACGAAGCGGTGGTCATGTTAAGAGATATTTTGAAGCAGGAGATCCCAGTGAGGGATGTGACCAACCAGCTTTTACAGCGGCTCGACTACTCCTATCGCCTGGAGATGATCCATTTCCTGTTTGGGATCGCTTCGGCAGACGGATCGGTAAGTGATTCAGAGAACCAGGTGATTCAGAAAATATCCGGTTATATGAGTATCACCGATTCAGATTTTCAGAGCATCAGGGCCATGTTTGTGAGTCAGACCGATGCGTCATATAAGATCCTGGAGATTGAATCCACCAGTACCGATGAGGATGTGAAAAAAGCTTACCGCCGGATGGCTATGAAGTATCACCCCGATAAGGTGAGCCATCTGGGTGAGGACTTCAAGAAGGTGGCCCACGAAAAATTCAGAAAAGTTCAGGGGGCGTATGACCAGATTAAGAGCGAGCGAGGATTGAATTAGAAGTGTTATATTTGCATTACTTTATTGAGAAGTATGAAGACGATTCAGTTAAAAGACATTCTTGCCATATCAGGCAAAGGCGGCCTGTTTAAGTTTATTGCGCAGGCACGCAACGGAATAGTGGTGGAATCCCTGGAGGAGAAAAAGAGGCATGTGGCACCAGCTACTGCCCGTGTGAGTTCCTTAGAGGATATTGCCATCTTTACCCTCAAGGAGGAGGTTCCCCTGGCCGATATTTTCTTTATGATCCATGAAAAATCGGAAGGAAATGAGATATTATCTCACAAGGCGCCGGTCAATGAGCTAAAGAGCTACTTCAAGGAGCTGGTTCCGGATTATGACGAAGACCGTGTCTACGTTTCCGATATCAAGAAGGTTTTTCAGTGGTACAACCAGCTGAAGCTGCACGAATTGCTCGAGGTGATCGATAAAGAGGAGGATAAAGAGGAAGAATCAGCCGATCAGCCAGAGAAAGATATTGAAGCTACAGATCAGCCTGAGAAAGAGCAGGACGCAGCTAAATAGATTTGGCCTCCTGCCAGATAGATTCCATCTCTTCCAGGCTCATCTCTTTCAATGATCGATTCATTTCCAGAGCCTTTTTTTCAAGGTATTTAAATCTTTTGATGAATTTCCTGTTGGTCCGCTCCAGGGCTGTTTCCGGTTCAACATTGTAGAGACGTGCTGCATTGATAAGGGAAAATAGCAGATCGCCGATCTCCTCCTCCATCTTCTCATGTTCCTGCCCGTTGTTCAGTTCGTGCTTCACCTCCTGAATCTCTTCGGTCACCTTGTCCCACACCTGTTCCCTTTGGTCCCAGTCAAATCCTACAGCTCTTACCTTATCCTGTATCCTGTGCGCTTTGATCATCGCCGGGAGCGACACCGGAACACCCGCAAGTACACTTCGGTTTCCCTCCTTCATCTTCAGCTCTTCCCAGTTCTCAATTACCTCGACAGAGTCTTTTACTTTCCACTCCCCGAATACGTGGGGATGCCTGAAGACCAGCTTGTCGCATATACCATTGAGCACATCAGCAATGTCAAATACCCCTTTTTCCGATCCGATTTTCGAATAGAATACAATGTGGAGCATCAGGTCGCCTAGCTCCTTCCGGATCTCCTCCAGGTCCTGATTCATAATGGCATCAGCCAGTTCATAAGTCTCTTCGATGGTCAGGTTCCTCAGGCTCTCCAGGGTCTGTTCCCGGTCCCACGGACACTTCTCCCTTAACTCGTCCATCACTTCCAGCAGACGTTCAAACGCCTTCAACTTCTCTTCGGTACTGTGCATGCTATCCTTCTTTGAATTCAACCCTGATGGTTGAGTTTGTGGTTAATTTAAGCAAGCCGGCGGCATTTCCGTTCCTGATGGCAATCTCCAACAATCCGGAGGAGTTAAATATGGCCAGCAGATCACCCGGATCCGTCTCATTATAGCGGTTATTGATCCGGTTAATCATATAGTGCTTGCTCTGTACATAAATCTCAAAGGCTTTCCCGTTTCCAACCCGGTTAAATAGCTCATGAGAGATATTTGTGATGGCATTCTGGTAGGAGTCAATATAGATCACACTTCCGATGATGGTATGATCCTCTATGGTGGCCCTTAATGGGGTCTGCCTGTCATAATCTTTCACAGGGGAACCCAGCTTGGTAAGTGGTGTACCTCCCGATAATTTGCAGGCAGCCGTGGCAAAGACTGTCAGGGCCACAAACGTGTCCGGATCATCTTTGTAATTTCCAGTCAGAGTGACCACCTCTTCAGGCTCTGTTCCACCCAGCAGACCCAGGATGCCGTTATCGGCGCAGAGGAAGTAGTGGTTATCTTTTCGTGCTGCCAGCAACTCTCCTCCGATCTCTGGCTCAGAGTTGACAGCAATGATATGAATAGTATTCTCCGGAAAGTGGGGATAACTGTTCCTTACAACAAATGCTGCCTGGGAACTATTGAACGCTTTAATGCGGTGGTTAATGTCGATGATTTGTGCTTCGGGACATGCCGATAGAAGTTTTCCCTTGAGTGATGCCACATAAAAATCGTTTTCGTTCCAATCGGACGTCAGTGTGATAATGTGCATGGGTTTGTGACAGGGATTTTCTTATTGGAATGTTGGAAAAAACAACTTAATTTGCACATCCAAAAATAGTGATTATAATTTAATTTATGGCGGAAAAACTGATCTATTTGGAGGGTGTCGATCCTGTTGATTTCTATGGCGTAAACAACGTCCGTTTCAATAAATTTATTGAACTCTTTCCCGATTTAAAGATCGTCTCCAGGGGGAACGAAATCCGTATTCAGGGGAAGAAAGAGCGGTTGGTGGATTTTGAGGAGAGGGTCGATCTTTTTTTGCGTTACCTGCGGAAATTTCAATCCGTTACCCTACCCGACCTGGATGATCTTCTGAATGGATCCGTTGATCATAAAATGGAGGCTCCCGGATCGGAAGGGGAGGTGTTGCTGCACGGGGAGAGCGGAAGGAAGATCAGGGCAGTAACGATTAATCAGAAACGATTGGTTGACGATGGTATGCTGAATGATCTGCTGATTGCAGTGGGTCCGGCCGGAACAGGAAAAACCTATACGGCCATTGCCATGGCTGTGAAGGCTCTGAAAGAGAGGGAGGTCAAACGGATTATTTTAACCCGGCCCGCGGTGGAAGCAGGTGAAAAGCTGGGATTTCTCCCGGGCGACTTCAAGGAGAAGCTTGACCCTTATCTTCAACCGCTTTATGATGCGCTGAGGGATATGATCCAGCCACGGAAACTGATCCAGTTTATGGAGGATGGCACCATCCAGATTGCACCATTGGCTTATATGAGGGGGCGTACCCTCGACGAAGCATTTGTGATCCTGGATGAGGGCCAGAATGCAACAGCCAGTCAGTTTAAGATGTTCCTGACCAGGATGGGGCCCAATGCCCGGTTCATTGTTACCGGCGATGATTCACAGGTAGACCTTCCAAGGCGGGAGGATTCCGGACTGGTACAGGCCATCAGGATTCTCGACGGGATCAAGGGGATTTCGATAATCCGGTTCGATGAGCGAGATATTATCAGGCACCGGCTGGTAAAGTCGATTGTGAAAGCGTATGATAGTGCATAACAGTGCTTAGTGATTAGTAGTCGAAGAAAAAATATAACTTTAAAAAAATAGATTTAGTTATGGCCAATGCATTAAAGGGAACAGCGTTCAACCTGGCAGGACAGAAGAGCCTGTATACTGGAAAGGTTCGAGATGTATATAATATCGATGATGACTACCTGGTTATGGTGGTTTCTGACCGGATTTCAGCATTTGATGTGGTGCTTCCCAGGGGAATCCCCTACAAAGGACAGGTCCTGAACCAGATTGCATCCAGGTTCCTGGATGCCACATCCGATATCGTTCCCAACTGGAAGATCGATTCGCCCGATCCCAATGTCACTGTGGGCCATATGGCCGTACCGTTCAAGGTGGAGATGGTGATCCGTGGCTATGTGACCGGTCACGCCTGGAGAGAGTACAGAGATGGAAAGAGGGCGCTGTGCGGAGTTCCTATGGTCGAAGGGTTAAAGGAGCACGACCGTTTCCCGGAACC
>JAGLTY010000136.1 GCA_023135025.1 Bacteroidales bacterium
TCGGTTCGGTGGCCGAACTGAAACAGGAGGTTGAAAAATCGGTGACTGCAGGCGTTATGTCCTCTAACCCACTGGCCGACTTCACCGAAGGAGATTATTCTGAAAAGAACTACAATGTTTTTGATCTGCACCGCCCCTTTGTGGATGACCTGGTGCTGGTGAGTGTATCCGGACAGAAAATGTACCGCGAACCGGTGTTGATCGATGTGTGGTTCGATTCCGGTTCCATGCCCTATGCACAGTACCACTATCCGTTCGAACACAAAGAGGACTTTGACCAGCTCTTCCCGGCCGACTTTATCGCAGAAGGGGTCGACCAGACACGCGGGTGGTTCTTTACCCTTCATGCCATCGCCACCATGCTGTTTGACAGCGTCTCTTTTAAGAACATTATCTCCAACGGACTGGTACTCGATAAAAGCGGAAACAAAATGTCAAAGCGCCTGGGCAATGCCGTGGATCCCTTCGGTGCCATTGAAAAATATGGTTCGGATCCCCTGCGATGGTATATGATCACCAACGCACAACCGTGGGATAACCTGAAATTTGATGTCTCGGGCGTAGATGAGGTAAAACGAAAGTTTTTCGGAACCCTGTACAATACCTACTCTTTCTTCGCCCTCTATGCCAATGTGGATGGATTTACCTACGAGGTTGGAGAGGTCCCGGTAAAGGAGCGTCCCGAAATCGATCGCTGGATCATCTCTCTCCTCAACACCCTGATTAAAGAGGTAAAGTCGGAGTATGAAAATTATGAACCTACCCGAGCAGCCAGACTGATACAGGATTTTGTTACCGAAAACCTGAGCAACTGGTATGTGCGCCTGAACAGGAAAAGATACTGGGGCGGAGAATTTGATACCGATAAGCGGGCTGCTTACCAGACCCTCTATACCTGCCTGGAGACCATCTCCATGCTGGCTGCGCCGGTGGCTCCCTTCTATATGGATAAGCTTTTCAATGACCTGAACCATGTAACCGGTCGCCATAAAACAGAATCTGTGCATCTTGGCTCTTTCCCGGATTACAGTGAAGCTTTGATTGATACTGCCCTTGAAAAACGGATGGATATAGCGCAGAAGCTCTCTTCCATGATCCTGGGCCTGCGCCGAAAGGTTAATATCAAGGTGCGACAACCCCTGAACAAAATGATGCTGCCCGTCTCCAATTCCGGTTTCCAGGAGCAGGTGGAGGATGTGAAACTGCTGGTGCTCAACGAGGTTAATGTGAAAGAGATTGAGTATATAACCGATACTGCAGGCATCCTGGTCAAACGGATCAAACCCAATTTCAAAACACTGGGCCCCAGGTTCGGTAAGCTGATGAAAGAGGTAAGCGGGGCCATCAACGGGTTGGATCAGGAACAGATTGCTGAATTTGAGAAAACGCAGTCCTGTGAAATTGAGGCTGGCGGCGAGCGAGTTCAACTTACCCTGGAAGATGTGGAGATTATTTCAGAGGATATTCCCGGCTGGCTGGTAGCCAACGAAGGAGCCATCACCGTTGCCCTGGATATCAACATTACAGAGGAGCTTAGACAGGAGGGAGTGGCCCGTGAGTTGATCAACCGGATACAGAACATACGCAAGGAGAGCGGGTTCGATGTGACAGATAAAATAGAGGTGTTGATCGAGAAGCATGAACTGATCAGCAATGCCGTTGAAATTCATGGTAAATATATTGGATCACAAACACTTGCGGAAAATGTGTCCCTGGTGGACAATATTGAAAACAATGGAAGTAAACGCATTGATATTGACGAAGATATCTACATCAATATCCAGGTTACCAGGTTATAAAACAAGATTGGGAATCATTTAAATATTGTATATTTACCAAACCAAAGAAGAGACCATCATGGCTGAGAAGACCAGATATACAGAGGCGGAGCTGCAGGAGTTCAAAGAGCTTATCCAGCAGAAACTTGATAAGGCCAAGGAAGACTATGAGATATTAAAATCCACAATTACTCAGAGCGAAAGTAACGATACCCAGGATACTTCTCCCACCTTCAAAGTGCTGGAAGAGGGAGCAGCTACCCTCTCCAAGGAGGAGGCCGGAAGGCTGGCTACCAGGCAGGCAAAATTTATCCAGCACCTGCAGGGGGCACTGGTGAGAATCGAAAACAAAACCTATGGAGTCTGCAGGGAGACCGGTAAACTGATCTCCAAGGAACGCCTGCGTGCTGTACCCCATGCCACGCTCTGCATAGAGGCAAAATCGAGACAATAATCCATTACGATTCTACTAAAACAGAGCTATGTCCGTCACCAGGAAATCCATAATGATTGTCCTGCTGATACTTGTGGCTGATCAGACCTTGAAGATTCTGGTCAAAACCCACATGACTCTCTATCAGCAGATCCCCTTCTTCGGTAACTGGGGTATTCTCCATTTCGTGGAGAACAACGGTATGGCCTTCGGGCTGGCCCTGCCGGGTAGTCTTGGGAAAATCCTGCTTACCTCCTTCCGGGTAGTGGCCGTAGTGGCCATCGGTTTTTACCTGCGACATTTGATCCGCCTCAAAGCACATACCGGCCTGATTATCACACTTTCCATGGTGTTGGCTGGAGCTTTAGGAAATATTATTGATTCTGTTTTTTACGGATTGCTCTTTAGTAGCAGCAGTCCCATACAGGCTGCAACTATGTTCCCCGAAGGGGGGAGGTATGCCCCGTTGATGCAGGGTAAGGTGGTTGATATGTTTTACTTTCCTCTTATCAGAGGTAACTATCCTGATTGGTTTCTTGGAGGATCCAGTTTTATCTTCTTCAGGCCCGTATTTAATATTGCCGATTCTAGCATTTCCGTGGCCGTGGCCATTATCCTGTTTAACCAGAAAAGGTTTTTCAGGCATGCGGAGAGTAAATCCTGACCTATTTTGTTACGGCCGTAGCGAACACCTCTGCTGAACCAGCGCCACAGCTTATAATCGTTTTCATTCCAACTTCGACCGATGCGTCGGTCTTTGTTACCCTCTCTTTCTGCAGATGATAAATATTTCCTGATGTGGGGTTGGGACCGGTGGGGACAAATACCGAAATAATATCCCCCTGATCATCGGTGATAAACCCGGTCATCAATGCCCCTGTATTAAAGATATCTACCAGCACCACCTCTTTGAAAAAAGAGCGGTTTTTTCCAAAGAACTGCTGAACCGTCTCTTTGGCCAGCTTATATCCGGGTATTTTCAGAAGATAGCGATCCTCCGCCCTGTTCAGGAACCTGAATAGTCTTGTACGGATAACCAATCCGATGATAAAAAAGAAGAGCAGAATGGCTGTTGCTGAAAGCAGGTAGAGTGTAAACTTAAAGTATGGATTGGGATCCGGATCCTGTAAAAGCGTGTCCACCAGCGGGGTAAGGGTACGACCAATCAGGTTGATCATCCACCTGAACAAAAGGATAATCAGGGTTAACGGGGCAAGGGCTACCACACCCCCGATTAGGGTGGTGCGAAGAAATTTCTGAAAACGCTTGAAGATATTGATTTGCATGGTTCGAAGTGTTATATTCAATACAAAAATAGCAGAGATATGAGAATCCTACTAATTGTACTCTTGATAATGCTTCTATCGCCCTCGTTAAGAGCGCAGGAATCCGGCACAGAAAAACCTTTCCATTATGTTGCACATCGCGGAGCCTCATACCTGGCTCCGGAAAACACGCTGGCCTCCATCAAGCTCGCCTGGGAACTGGGTGCCGATGGTGCAGAATGCGATGTGATGTTGAGCGCCGACCAGAAGGTGGTTCTCTTTCATGACAAGAGTACCAAAAAACTGACCGGTAAAAACTTTACCATCAAGGATGCTACATGGGAAGAGCTTAAGACGCTGGTTGTTATTCCACGGAATACTAACCTTCCGGAGTATACCAATGAAACCATCCCTCTGCTGGAAGATGTGCTGGCCACCATTCCCGAGGATCGCATGTTGGTCATTGAAATCAAAACCGGACCGGAGATCTTGCCACATCTGAAGGAGGTGATTACGCACCATTGGATAAAAGGTAAAATCAGTTTTATTGCATTCGATTTTGAAACCATCAAACAGGCCAAGGCAATCTATCCGGAGGTCCCCTGTTACTACCTCTCCTCGTTTAAACCGGATCTTAACAAACACTTTGATGCCATTGTTGAGAACCGGCTCGACGGAGTGGATCTACGACACACGATCATCGACCAATCATTGATGGAACGGTGCGATGCATCGGGACTGGATGTTTGGTGCTGGACGGTTAATGATCCGGAAACCGCCCTGAAGATGCAACAACTGGGGGTAACCGCCGTAACCACCGACCGCCCCGCCTGGTTAAAAAGCAGTTTGGAGACAAAGAATTAAACCATTTCTTTGTAAGATTTGTTTACTTTGTGTTTTCTATAAAAAACAGACATGATGAAAAATATTCTTTTCCTGTTGCTGGCTATAATAACCCTGGCCTGCACCGCCTCTGAGAAGGTACAACCCGAATCCGAAAAATCAACCAATATCATTTTCCTGATTGGCGATGGAATGGGGCTCTCTGCAGTCTCCACTGGATTCTATTTTGGCGATCAACCCTCTGTTTTTAAACGGTTTTACGAGATCGGGTTACAGCAAACCTCCTCGGCCACCCATAAGGTGACCGATTCTGCCGCCAGTGGCACCGCCCTGGCCACCGGTAAAAAAACTTACAATGGTGCCATTGGAGTGGACACCACCAAGACCTCCATTCAGAATATCGCTGAACTGGTCGCCTCCATGGGTTGGAGTACCGGCGTGGTAGCCACCTCCACCATTTCACATGCAACACCCGCCTCTTTCTATGCCCATGTAGAGCTACGCAGCATGGAAGATGAGATCGCTGCCCAGCTGCTCGCCTCGGAGATCGATTTTTTTGCAGGCGGCGGACGGGATAAATTTAACATGCGGAAAGACAGCTCGGACCTCCTGCTACTGGCTGCCGACAAAGGTTTTATCATTGATACCACAGGCCTGCCGACTCCCGGCACACTGAGTGGTGACCAGAAATACGGATTTCTTCCTGAACCCGGATCCATGCCCCCCATGATACATGGAAGGGGCGATTTTCTGCCCGAAGCCACCACCCTGGCCATCAGTCACCTTTCACAAAACCAGGAGGGGTTCTTTCTGATGGTGGAAGGTTCCCAGATCGATTGGGCCGGTCACGCCAACGACTCTGAGTACCTGGTAAGTGAAATGCTCGATTTTGAAAAGGTCATTGCAGCTGCTCTGGACTTTGCCGAGAAGGATGAAAACACCCTGGTGGTGGTCACTGCCGACCACGAAACCGGCGGCTTTACCCTGGGACCCAAAACCGGAGCAACTGACGAATCCGGCTATTCAGACTATTCCGCTATTGAGCCTGTATTTGCCACGGGGTCGCATTCGGCAACTCTGATCCCTGTATTTGCCTTTGGTCCCGGCGCCGGGGAGTTTAAAGGTATCTACCAGAATACAGATATCTTTCACAAAATGGCAGCCCTGGTACAGGGTGAATAGGAACATCATGTCTTTACACGGTTATTACACGGCCGCTGAAATTAGCTACGCTGAGCACAGTTCTTCGCTACGCTCATAATTATAGGCGGCCTTAATAACAACCGTGTAAAATTTTTTGTGGTGTTACCTCTTCAGGATACCGTAGAGTAGGACGCGGATCAGGTCTTCCATTAGTTCTTTGCGGTCGGTTTTATGTGCTTCGCTGAGCAACAATGGTAGTTCCAGCCCCTTCATCATGGTGAAGATGGCGATGGCTCCTATTTTTGAACTGGTCAACTGAAAGACTCCCAGCTCCATCCCATCCTCCAGTATCTTGCTGACCAGCTGTAGCTCATCAATTTCAAAATTGCGCCTGATCTCCAGGATAAAATCCATATGGGAAAGTGTCTCCTCGTTAAGCGCTGCATAGAAATTCTCCAGGGTTCTTATATGGTGAAGCCTGAAAAGTATATAGGCCTTGAGCCGCTCCGGTGGAGAATCATTTTTGTTGATGATCCTGTTAAGCCGCTCTTTCAGCATCCTGGCCTCAAACTCCACAACAACCTGAAAGATCTCCTCTTTGCTTTTGAAATAGTAGTAGATGGAGCTCTTCCCCATTTGTGAAGCACTGGCAATCTCTTCCATGGTTGTCTTCCTGAAACCATACCTGGTGAAGATCCTGCTGGCTACTCCCACAATATGTGTTCTGACCTCCTCCTTGACAACGACCATCTATTAAAATATTAGTTCATCACCCAAATTGAGTAGGGACTAAGGGCGGA
>JAGLTY010000137.1 GCA_023135025.1 Bacteroidales bacterium
CTATCAGCCAGGGCTTCTCCTATATATCTTGACTTTTCAAATTTTTCACCTTTACTGTGCGGACTATGGCTGCCTACGCTTCCTGCAAAAAACAGCGCCATGTCAATCCCCTCACTTTCAAGCTTTCGCTGCCAGTAACCGGGGTAATCTGCACTGATCTGCATATTCCATCCACCCAGGGTTGTTGCATGTGCATCAAATGAACCCAGCAGGGCTCTTTTGCCCGAGTTCTGATTTGCTGCGATATAGATAAATTCGGAATTCTTTTCGCCCCTCTCTCCCACAAGCCGGTTCGAAATCAAACCGGGTGCCTCAAAGCTGCCTGATCCAATTTGCCCCGGTTGCAAATCTTCAACGGCATTTTCAATGGCATTGCTAAATTGCCGGACCAGCCACACTTCCACATTGGGATTTGACTCTCCTGCAAACTCTTTTCCCACAAACCCTTCAGACCACGCTCCCACACCGGAGTGTGTATGCGTGGCAGAGAAAAAAAGTTGATTCCGGTTTATGCCCATCTTTTCCCTTACAAGCCTGGTAACACCCTCAGTAATATTTGGAGGAACAATCAACATATCAGACCCAATCAGAACCAGTAGTTGCTCCTCTACCCGGATAGCCACTGCCTTCACAAAAAGACTGTCATGAATTCCTTCTGCAAATGTTCCCTTTCTGCTCCCAAAACCCGCCAGAGGGATCTCTTTAAAAACACCTGCTCCAGGATCATCTTCCGCTGCACCTAAAGCGGGGGTTATGCTTACTCTGGCAAATCCAACCTCAACTTCACCTTCTGCCAGTGATAATTGAGCTGATATACTATCAAGACGTGCTCTGGTCTCACTATAATAGTCCCTTTCAAAATAAGGTGAATAATCCACCCTCTCCAGAGCCAAGAGGAGAACAATAAACAGAACCAGGATGATTGCTCCCAATATTTTCAGAAAAGTTCGCATATTTATGTCCAGCAAATTTAACACATTTATTTTCCCTAAATTCTATCATCACAATGATCCTGCTTCTTATGAAGATTAAACAGTGGCACATCAACCTCTTTGTCATGCTGGCGCTCAGCGCTTGTGGGACTGGTGTGGAGAAACCAACGGGCCTGATGACAGAGTTTATTCGCCATCCTGAGAATGTGAGAATTTTAGATAACAAACCGGAATTTACCTGGATCATACCGGATGAAGCTATCGAACAGACTGCGTATCAAATTGAGGTGGCTTCCTCCCTCGATAAAATCAACAACAATGATGCTGATATTTGGGAGAGTGGAAAAATACCGGGAAACAGATCAACCGAAGTTGAGTTCAATGGTACGGATTTAAAGGAAAACGCAGATTACTATTGGAGGGTTCGGATTTGGAATAACCTGGATAAACCCACAGCTTATTCATCAATCCAACATTTTAGAACGGGCAGTATTAAGGGATATGCCACCACCCCTAATAAATTTCGAACCGCTCTAAACAGACCTGTTAAAAGGGTTAAAAAATCAGAAGGTCACTATTTTTTTGATTTTGGCAAGGCTGGATTTGGCACCCTTGAATTAACTCTGAAACCAACGCATACTGACACCTTAATCATTCATTTAGGAGAAAAATTAACAGCTGATCATCAAATTGACAGGAACCCTCCGGGTTCTGTACGCTATCAAAAAACGGAATTAATAATTAAGCCACAGAAAACCAGCTATCAGCTAAACCTCTCCCCCAATATACGAAATACAGCACCCGGCGCTGTACAACTCCCTGATTCATTAGGAGTAGTGATGCCTTTCCGCTATTGTGAAATAGAAAATAGTCCTGTTGAACTTGATGATAATCATGTATTTCAAAAATTATATTTCTACACATTTGATGATAAGGCAAGTTACTTTAACAGCTCCGATACCATATTGAACCAGATTTGGGAACTCTGTAAGTATAGCATTAAAGCAACCTCATTTGGAGGTCTCTATATCGATGGCGACCGGGAAAGAATACCATATGAAGGCGATGCATATATCAATCAACTGGGACACTACTGCACCGACCGTGAGTATTCCCTGGCCAGGTTGACAAATGAATATTTTATGCATCACCCCACCTGGCCAACCGAGTGGATCCTGCATACGGTTCCGATGTTTTATAAAGATTACCTCTATACCGGAAACTTAGAATCTATAGCGCACTACTATGATCTGTTGAAAATGAAAACCCTCTGTTTTCTTGCCCGGGAAGATGGGCTAATCAGTGTCAATTCAGAAAAATTAAATGCTGAAACCATGCGGAAACTGGGATTTAGTAATCCCGAAGCCCGGCTCCGTGATCTTGTGGACTGGCCTCCCGGACAAAAAGATACCGGGTGGCAGCTGGCGACTCCCGAAGGAGAGAGAGACGGCTACGATATGGTTGATGTGAATACGGTTGTGAACTCTTTTTACTATTGGAACCTGGAAATAATGGCAGAAATAGCGGGTTTACTTGATAAAAAGAGGGATGTGGAATTTTTCCGGGAGTTGGCCCTGAAAGTGAAAAAGAGCATCAACGAGACCCTGATTGACCACAAGAGAGGAGTTTATATGGATGGAGAAGGTTCTTTACACGCCTCCCTGCATGCCAATATGCTTCCACTTGCCGTAGGATTGGTACCTGACCACTACAGGGATAGCGTAATCACATTTATAAAATCCCGGGGAATGGCTTGCAGTGTGTACGGTGCTCAGTTTTTACTGGAAGGCTTATATATTGCAGGGGAAGCAGAATACGCCAAAAGTTTATTGACTGCGACCCACGACAGGAGCTGGTGGAACATGATAAAATCCGGATCCACCATTACCATGGAAGCCTGGGATATGAAATATAAGCCAAACTCCGATTGGAATCATGCATGGGGAGCCGTTCCTGCAAATATTATTCCGAGGTATCTCTGGGGAATAAGACCAACAAAACCGGGTTTTGCAGAAGTGAAGATCCAACCTCAGCCGGGAGACTTAACTTTCAGTGAAATTAAATTTCCTACGATACGGGGTTCCATAGAAGCTGAATTCAAGCTGAATTCAAAAAACAATCAAGAGTTTAAGATTAGAATCCCGGCGAACATGAAGGCAAATCTTGTGCTGCCAGGGGAAGAAAACACTATTTCTCTTGAAGCAGGATGGAATACCATTGAAATTCAGAAAAAATAACAATATTGTACTCACCAGAAGCAAACTAAAAACTTGCGCTTCATTATTAGCGATATGAATAAGAGAGTGCTATTCATCTTTGTCTGCATCATCAATGGTTTAAGTATGAACGGATGGGCACAGTCAACCTTTTCAACCGGATCTTTCAGCCTGACCCTCGATGAACGGGGTTCCATTACAGGGCTTATAGACATTGCCAGAGATGTGAATTATGCTTCCGGGGAAGTCTCCCGTTTAATCGGCATTGTAAGGAAAGGAGAGATTATCGACCCAATTGGTTTTCATGCTGATACAGAAACAATAAACTATACGTTTCCCCATGGTTATAACGTAGCTCTGAAAGTGAAAAACCAGGGAACATATCTTAGAATCGAAGTTATTTCAGTTCACAATTCCAGTAAAGTTGATGCCATCATTTGGGGGCCTGTAAAAACTACCATTGCTGAAACCATCGGTGAGTTTGTGGGAGTGGTTCGAAACAAGGAATATGCCATTGGTATCCAGACACTTAATGTAAAAACCACCGGGGGGATGCTTGCAAACGAGGAAGGGTATGTTCCTCCAAGGGGGAGTACAGCCCTGCAACAGGATTATGGATCCAGTCTTCAGGCATTCTGCATCAACCGGGCCAGGCCACAACTTATTGAAGTATGGAACGGATTCGGAAATACGGTTGTGGTTCCCAACCAGGAATTCGATCTGGAAGGGTCTGCTATTGCCCTTTTCGGAATCGAAGAAGCAGGCGCACTGGATTTGATTGGCCAGATTGAGATTGGGGAGGACCTTCCTCACATCATGATAGATGGGGAATGGGTTAAAAACAGTCCACTGTCCGGCAGGCCGTACATCATCAGCAACTTTGGAGAGTCCACTGTAGACATGATGCTCGATTTTACTGAAAAGGTAGGATTCTACAGCCTGTACCAGAGCCATCCTTTCAAAAACTGGGGCCATTTCGATCTGATCCCATCCCTGTTCCCCAATGGCCGCGAAGGAATGAAAGAGTGTGTAAGCAAAGCAAAGGACCGGAGCATCAGATTGGGGGTACATACACTTACAAATTTTATTACTACCAATGATCCCTTTGTAACGCCGGTACCCCACCCGGGACTTGCCATTTATGCCAATACCATCATTACTGAGATGGTTGATGAGTCAAGCACTAACATTTACATTGAGAACCCCGCCTATTATGACAAGAAAACCACAGTCCAGGCTATCCGCCTTGGTGATGAACTAATACGGTTTTCAGGAGTCACTGACCAAGCTCCGTACAAGCTGCTGGATTGCAAACGAGGGGCTTTTGGCACCAGTGTCTCCTCGCATGAAAAGGGAGCAAGCATAGCTCGAATGATCGATCATCCTTATAAAACGTTCTATCCCAATATGGACCTGCAGAACGAAATGATTGACAACCTGATCGATTTTTTCAATGAGACCGGCGTCTCTCACATGGATTTTGACGGTCATGAAGGAGCTTATTCCACAGGGTACGGGGATGCCTCCAAAGACTATTTTGCTTTGAGGTTCCTGGAAGGAGTAGATCAAATGGTAGTGAATGGAACCAGTCAGTCCAGTCACTTCTACTGGCACCTGAATACATACATGAACTGGGGCGAACCCTGGTATGGAGGCATGAGGGAAAGTCAAAATGAAATCCGTTTTAACAACCAGGCTGTACTGGAACGGAACTATCAGCCCAATATGCTGGGGTGGTTCTGGTACCAGGCCGGTACCACCATGGAGGAGATGGAGTGGATGCTGGCAAGGGCAGCTGGCTGGAATGCCGGATACGCCCTGGTAGTGAATCCCATAGCATTATCCCGAAATCCCAATACAGGGGAGGTGATTGAAGCTATCAAGACCTGGGAAGAGGCTAAAAACCGCTCTATTTTTAATGAGCAGCAGAAACAGCTACTAAAAGCGGGAGAAAATGATTTTTCTCTTCACAAAGTAAGTGACGATGAGTTTCAGTTACAGTATTACAAAAAGGATGAGTTTACTTATGAAAACCTGGCACTTCAACCTGGCCAGCCCCATTACAGCGAATGGGAATTCAATAATAATACCAGTGAACAGGGATTATATTTCCGGCTTGGGGCATCTGGTGCGGAAGGGACAATCGAGGAAATTGTTCTGGAGCTGGACGGCTATCAAACCATTGAAATTCCAGTTTCATTAAAAGCAGGCTACAGCTGCATTTACGATGGAGGAGGGAGCCTGTTTATTTACGATAACAAAGGGAGCCTGAAAAGGAAAAAGGAGGTACAGTGGGGAAGTATTAAACTGGATCATGGCTCACATGTTCTGCGGGTAACCTGCAGTTTCAGCAGCGACAGTGATCTGGAGCTGAAGGGAGTCATAAAGTTGAAAGATAAATTGGAACCTATTCACCTGTAGTCACAAATCCATTGTCGTTTATTGAGTATCATTTGAATATGTCAACCCCCAGGGTGCCCTGATTTTGTCCATGATCTGCATTATTTGCAGTGATTCCTCCAATGGCATGAAGGGTGATTCCTTCAGCCCCTGTTTTATGCACCTCATCACCTCTTCTGCTTCATAGGTTAAACCGCCTTCGATGATCGGCTCTTCAAGCACTTCGGTCACTTTATCATTAATAATCAAAGTTGCTTTTGTGGGAATGGAAAAGAGCTCATCCACTTTGATATATCCTTCCGTTCCATAGATATACGCATCATTGACCGCATTTGTACGCAGAGCAAAGGAGAGATTGGCGATTTCACCCTTATCATATTTTAAAAGTGCAGCGCCCTGTTCATCAGACCCCAGAGCACCGATATGACCAAATCCAACCACGCTATCAGGAGGTTTATTGAAGATCATGGATGCAAATGAGATCACATACACTCCCAGGTCGAGCAAGCTACCCCCACCCAATTGGGGATTAAGATGTCTCTGTGAAGGGGTGAAATCAGCTCGTTTGCAGAAGGAGGCTTTCAACATTCTTACTTCACCGATTTCCCCATCCCTGATCCATTTCATAAGCTTCTTCACCAGCGGTACATGCCGGGTCACCATCGCCTCCATTAAAAACACATTCTCTT
>JAGLTY010000138.1 GCA_023135025.1 Bacteroidales bacterium
ATCCTGAATAGCCGAAAACTGATTTGAAACTAGACAACCAGCTCTTTTACCTTTCCGGCAGCTTCTTCCAGGGTGATGGCAGAGTGAACTTCAAGTCCGGAATTGTCGATAAGTACCTTTGCCTCTTCGGCATTGGTTCCCTGCAATCTGACAATAACAGGGATCTCAATCTCACCAATGGATCTGTAAGCCTCCACAACACCTTCCGCCACACGGTCGCAACGCACAATTCCACCAAAAATATTGATCAGGATCGCCTTTACACTGGGATCTTTTAATATGATCCTGAATCCGGCTTCAACCGTTTCTGCATTGGCCGTTCCTCCAACATCAAGGAAATTTGCAGGTTCACCGCCCGAAAGTTTGATGATATCCATGGTTGCCATAGCAAGTCCGGCTCCATTCACCATACAGCCCACATTTCCATCCAGCTTAATAAAATTCAGATTGAATTCACCAGCTTCAACCTCAGTGGGATCCTCCTCGTTCAGATCCCTCATGGCAGCATAATCTGCGTGCCTGTAAAGCGCATTGTCATCGATATTCACCTTGGCATCGGCAGCCATGATATGATTGTCGGAAGTTTTAAAAACCGGATTAATTTCAAAGAGGGAGGCATCAGATTTTTCATAGGCCGTGTAGAGGGCAGTGGCAAACTTGCACATCTCTTTAAAGGCCTGTCCCGACAATCCCAGGTTAAAGGCTATGCGCCTTGACTGGAAGGCTTGGATGCCAACAACTGGATCAATTTCTTCCTTATAGATCAGGTGGGGGGTCTCTTCGGCAACCGTTTCAATATCCATTCCTCCTTCAGTGGAATACATTATGGTGTTTTTCTCGGTTTCCCGGTTCAATAAAACACTCATATAGAACTCCTGCGGATCACTCTCTCCCGGGTAAAAAATACCCTGTTCTACAAGCACCTTCCCAA
Organism: Bacteroidales bacterium; assembly: GCA_023135025.1. Lineage (GTDB taxonomy): Bacteria > Bacteroidota > Bacteroidia > Bacteroidales. The sequence continues at coordinate 932 of JAGLTY010000138.1, forward strand.
CCAGTTTCCCTTCGGGACCGGTCTGGTGGGTTACCAGGGTCATACCCAGAATATCTTTTGCATACTTCTTCACTTCATCAAGTGATTTGGCAATTTTAACACCACCACCCTTGCCGCGTCCACCTGCATGAATCTGCGCCTTTACAGCCCATGTTGTAGCCCCGGTTTCAGCCTGGATCTTACTGGCAGACTCAACTGCTTTAGCCGGTGTGGTGGCTACCTCCCCAGAGGGTATGGATACACCGAATTGTTTAAGAATCTGTTTTCCCTGGTATTCATGGATATTCATAGTGGTTGGTTATTAGTTAATGGTTATTGGTTTAAACAAATTTAGCAATTTGAAGGATAGTAAAAAGTTAAAAGTTTGTGATGCGTGGATTGATGTTAATGGTTAATTTCGTCTTATAATGCATGGGTATGAGAAAGCTGTTAAATGAAGAGCTGGACAGGTTGTCTGCAGAGGCGTTTAAGAGGGTGGATAAGATCCCCCTTATGGTTGTGTTGGATAATGTAAGGAGCCTGAATAATATCGGTTCGGTGTTTCGCACAGCCGATGCTTTTCGGTTGGAAGGACTTTTTCTGTGCGGAATTACGGCTACTCCACCCCACAGGGATATACATAAAACAGCTCTTGGGGCAACAGAATCTGTTCATTGGGAGTACCGGGAGGAGACAACCGATGCCATTGCAGAACTAAAAAAGGATGGTTACCGAATCTTCTCTGTGGAGCAGACAGAGGGAGCAGTTATGCTGGACCAGGTTCAGCTGTCGGACAATCAGAAATATGCACTTGTATTTGGACATGAGATCAGGGGAGTGGAACAGAGGGTGGTGGATATGAGTGATCAATGCATCGAAATTCCACAGTATGGTACCAAACACTCCCTGAATATATCGGTGGCTGCAGGTATCGTGATCTGGGAGCTGTTTCGCGCCATGGTAAAAAAGTAAGAGGCTGCCCCATTTGAGACAGCCTCTTGATCTATTAAGATTTTCTTATAATCTATTCAACGATTGCTTTGAATTCGGCAGTTTCGAAAAGCTTGGCGAACTCAAGGTTCTTCTTGGCATGCTCTTTCAACTTCTCCGGCTTCTCGCAATTGTCAACAGCCAACTTCAGGTTTTCAAGAGCTGCATCGGGCTTGTCCTGACCTGCAGCGATCACTGCCAGCAGGTAATATCCCATTCCACTTTTTTCCAGGTTGGCAGCAGTTCTCCAGGCACCTTCGCTATCACCTTTCAGGTACATGGCCAGTGCAGCATTGAAGGAAGGATCGCTACCGAAGTAATTTACAGCGGTCTCATATTCACCCTCCTTGATACTGACAATACCCAGGTTGTAGTTGACCTTTGATCCGGCTCCCAGGGAGGCAGTGAAAGCCTCTTTTGCGGCAGCTACATCACCATTCTTCAGAGCAATGGCTCCAATGTTGTTATTGATGATGTCATGGTCTTTAAGCGCTTTGGCTGCATCGAAAGCAGCGGCAGCTTCTTCCAGTTTGCCCTGATTGTAGAGAACAACACCTTTGTTGTTATGTGCGCGGAGGCACTTGGGAGCTAATTCAGCAGCCTTGGTATATACAGCCAGTTTGGTCTCATTGTCTTCAACCAGGGTAGCTGTGTAGAGAAGCTCTTCCAGTACCAGGGTATCGGGATTGCTTGTCCAGAGTTCTTTCAACTCTTCATCGCTCCAACCAATCTTATCCATGGTCACAGTGAACTTGGACCTTCTCAGCTGGGGAAGAATCTCTTCAGCGATTACTTCAAAGGCAGCAGTAAGGTTCTTGATCTCCTGCTCACGAACAACAGGGTCGGAGTGCATACTGAGTACCCTCAGGATCATCTCTTTATCCTGGATGTCAGATTCTTCCATGGCTTTCTTGAAACCATCCCAGTCTTCGGGAGTGGCCAGGAAGCTCATCAGCTCGTCGGCAACTTCAATATCGGATTTCTTTAATTGACCTGACAGGTATTTTGTAGCAGTCTTCTGGCGCTTGTCGGCCAGTTTGGTATTCAGGTCCAGTTCACCATCGGGTGAAGCGTAGGCTGAAATTTCAATCCCTTTAAGGTCGATCCTTTCGTTTTCATTGGCTTTTTGCAGGGTCTCGTTCAGACCGGTAATTTCGTCTTTCTTCATTTCAGAACGGCGAACATCGGCCCGGTTGATTACATATTTGATGTCGGCCTGGTATGATTCAGGAACAATCTGCTTGAATTTATTGTCGAACAGGATTACTTTGGCATCGTTCTTAACCAACAGAGGAGTAGTAATAATACCATCAGCGAGTTTTACTTCACCCAGATCAGCTGTTTTGTCTTTAATGGCAGCATTTACATTGAAGTAAAGCTCAGACATCATCATGGCATCTTCATATGTGAAAGTGTTAGAAACACTGGCACTTCCGCCATTATCGAAGCTGATTGGCTTGTTGTTTTCGGTTACATCCTCACCTTGGAGAACAAGAGGGTCGAGTGTTGTCTCACCACCTTCATACCTGAGGACGGGGGTAAGGGTAACTACAGCTTTTTTGTTGAAATACTTGACAGGGTAGTTGACTTTGACAGTCATATCCACTTCTCCACCGTGCATTTCCAGTACTTCGGGCGTTACCTGGTAGCTTACAAGGTTGGAATCCTTGACCATTTTGTTAAGACCACCACAACTGCTTAATACCGCGGCTGCGAGGATAAAAATTGCAAAGTTTTTGATGTTTCTCATAACAATCGGGTTATTTGTTGATTACTTGTTTTTTAGTGGTTCATACATTTCCCGTGCAAAACTAATAATGTTTTTGACAAAAATAACAAAATCTTCGACCAATGAATGACTAAGTTACAAAATAAGCCTATTCATTCCAACACTATAATCACCTTCAAAGATAATTTTTTTAAGTTGTTGAAGGTCTGACTTCTTATTTACAAAATCGAGGTTACTGGTATCAATTACAAGAATTTTCATCTCTTGCTGCGATTTAAAGAAACCAAAATAGCCGTCCTGAATCTCTTTGAGATAGTCGAACCGGATATGTTTTTCATAAGCTCTGCCTCTTAACTTTATGTTTTCAAGCAGTTTCTCAACCGGGAGATGCAGGTATACATAGAGATCAGGCTTTGGTGCCTGCAAATTGATGATAGAGAAGAGTTTCTCAAACAACCTCATCTCATCATCTTTCAGATTGTATTTACTGAATATAAAGGATTTAGCCAGGAAATAGTCGCTGATAACAGATTGTCCGAACAGGTCGGGGTATCCCAGTTCAGTCTTGATCTGATGGTATCTTTCAGACAGAAAGGAGAGCTCAAGCTGGAAGGCATATCTTCCGGGATCCTCATAAAACTTTGCCAGGAACGGATTATCACTGAACGCCTCCAGAACCAGACGGCTGCCTGTCTCTTCTGCCAGCAGAGAGGCCAGGCTTGTTTTCCCGGCCCCAATGTTCCCCTCTATAACTAAATATTTATATTTCAATTATTTGAAAAAAAAGTATTCGGAGTGTCAAAATTCAGGTGTAAAGTCCATGTTTTTATAGATAAAGGACCATACATCGGAATACTCCTGAATGGCCATATCAGTAGGTTTCCCTGCTCCGTGTCCTGCATCTGTATTGATACGGATCATCACAGGATTTTTACCGGTGTATTTCTCCTGAAGGGTGGCGGAATATTTAAAGGAGTGAGCAGGCACCACCCTGTCGTCATGATCTCCTGTTGTGATCAGTACAGCGGGATAATCCTTCTCAGCCGAAATGTTGTGGATGGGTGAGTAACCCAGCAGGTATTTAAACTCTTCGGGATCATCGGACGATCCGTAATCTACGGTCCAGTATCGGCCAATGGTGAACTTATGAAAGCGAAGCATGTCCATCACACCCACCATGGGGATGGCCGCTGCAAAAAGCTCTGGCCGCTGGTTGATGACAGCACCAATAAGCAATCCGCCGTTCGATCCCCCATAGATGGCCAGGCGCTGACTGGAGGTATACTTCTCTTCAATCAGATATTCAGCAGCAGCAATAAAGTCGTCGAACACATTTTGCTTTTGAAATATAGTACCCGCTTCGTGCCACTCTTCTCCATACTCTCCGCCACCCCTGATGTTAGCCAGTGCAAAGACACCCCCCTGCTCCAGCCAGACTGCACGTGTGGTACTGAACGACGGGGTCATGGAGATGTTGAATCCGCCATATCCGTATAAAAGGGTAGGATTGGTTCCGTCCAGCTCCACGCCTTTTTTATGTACGATAAACATGGGGATAGTGGTTCCGTCTTTACTGGGATAGAACACCTGTTTGGTTTCGTAAGCCTCTGCATCGAAGTCAACTTCAGGCGTGTAGAACGGTTCAGAGATATTCTCTTCAATATTGTATTTGAAAATGGTTGTAGGATAGTTGAAAGAGGTGAAACTATAGAAAGCCGTATTATCTTTCATCTTTCCACTGAAGTCTCCTATGGAGCCAATTCCCGGAATGGAGACTCTGTGTAGCAGACTACCGTCGAGCTGGTACACACTTGCCGAATTGTAAGCATCTTTAATATATGAAGCAATGATTTTTCCTCCTGCCAGGGTGGCCGACTCCAGGACATTTTTCTCATGCTCGGGAATGATATCCACCCAGTTCTCCCGCCCGGGATTGTTCAGGTCGATGCCCACCAGCCTGTAGAGGGGTGCCTGGTTATTGGTCAGCACATAGAGCATGTTCTTGTGGTTGCCAATGGGCGAATAATCGTCATCGAAATCCTCGTCGATCCAGGTATAGGGTGTGTCGTCCAGTCCTGCTTTCTTAAATGCCAGTGAATTACCGCTGGTTGATTCATAACCGATCAACATGATATACTTTTCATCCTCTGTAACACCCATATGAAAGCTGCGGTCCGGATGTGCTTCATCTTTATGAACCAGTATATCTTCCGACTGGGGGGAACCGAGGTGATGGTAATAGACTTTCGCGTTTTTATTTTCTCCTTTTAACTCATCACCCTTGGCCGGGGTGTCATAGCGTGTATAGAAGAAGCCGTCTTTATACCAGGATACCCCCGAGTTTTTGATCCACTCGATGTGATCTTCCAGATCACTCCCTGTGGTAACGTCTTTAACAAAAAACTCTCTCCAGTCGGAACCACCTTTGGAAATCCCGTAAGCTGCATACTTGTGGTCGTTTGAAAAACTTAAACCGGCCAGGGCCACGGTTCCATCTTCAGAAAAGCCGTTGGGATCAAGAAAAACCTCACCCTCCTCTTCCAGGTTCTTTTTCATATAGATAATGCTCTG
>JAGLTY010000139.1 GCA_023135025.1 Bacteroidales bacterium
TATACGCTGACTCAGTGTAAGTTTGTTCCCAATATTTTGAAAAATATCATCCATCACTTCTAGATTATACTGTTGCAATTTACAAATTTATTCATGTAATTTGTCATACATCATTCATATTACTATATCATGATACTGATAGCAGACAGCGGTGCCACCAAGACCGATTGGAGATTGATAACCGGAAAAGAGATCCGTAGTATGTCTACCAGGGGGATCAATCCCTACCATTCCAGTGAAAAGGAGATTGAAGAGGAACTTTACAAACTCGATTTTCAGGGGGATGAACGAAATATTCATGAGATCTATTTTTACGGATCGGGTGTGGCCAATGAAGAGATGAAGGATATCATTCACAGGGCACTTCAAAAGCGGGTTGGTGTACACCCCTACATCCAGGTTCAGGATGACCTGGTGGGTGTGGCACGTGCACTTTTTCAGGACAAAAGCGGAATTGCCTGTATCCTGGGGACAGGCTCTAACTCCGGACTCTATAAAGATGGGAAGATCTCTGATAAGGTACCGGCCATGGGTTTCTCCCTGGGTGATGAGGGGGGTGGTGCCGATATTGGAAAACGACTTGTAAATGCCCTGCATAAACGAAACCTGAGTGATCATCTGAGAGAAGCCATTATTACCGAAGAGGGTCTCACCATGGACCAGATCCTGGAAAACGTCTATAACAAACCGCATGCAAACAGATACCTGGCTTCGTTAACCCGGATCGCAGCAAAACATATTGAGCATCAGGAGATCAGGGAGATTGTCTCTGCTGCATTTGAAGATTTTATTGAGAAGAATATCTCCAAATACAGCCACTACAACTCTCTGGAGATCGGTTTTGCAGGATCTGTAGCCTACTATTTCAAGGAGATCCTGACAGAGGTGATGGAGAAGCATCATCTGAAAATCAGTCTGATTGTCGCCTCACCCATCGAGGGATTGGTCACCTATCACAAAGAGGTTCATACCACCAATATGAATGGTTCTGTCTCCATTACCGAATCGACATCACGGTATGACAACCTGGACCAGATGTCCGTCAAAGAGTTGCTGCAAAACATCAACCAGGAGGACAGTACCGTACATAAAGCTGTCCATTCCATCATCCCGGAGATCGAGAAACTGGTGCATGGCATTATTCCAAGACTTATGAAAGGGGGCCGTCTCTTCTATGTTGGAGCAGGTACCAGTGGCAGGCTGGGTGTAGTGGATGCTTCAGAAATTCCGCCCACATTCGGGGTTCCATTCGATATTGTGATCGGGATCATTGCCGGTGGCGACAAAGCGATCCGGAAAGCAGTGGAATCGGCCGAAGATGATCTTCACGGCGCCTGGCGTGATCTGGCTAAATTCAAACCCGGGAAAAATGATGTGGTGGTAGGAATTGCAGCCTCAGGAAGAACGCCTTATGTGATTGGTGCCGTTCAGGATGCAAAGAAGCATGGTCTTCTGACCGCCTGCATCACCAACAATCCCAACAGCAAACTGGCCGAGGCAGTGGAGATTCCCCTGGAGGCACTGGTGGGACCGGAATTTGTAACCGGAAGCACTCGAATGAAATCGGGAACATCACAGAAACTGATCCTCAATATGATCACCACCTCTACCATGATCAAGCTGGGGCGGATAAAAGGCAATAAAATGGTGGATATGCAGCTGACCAATGCCAAGCTGATTGAACGGGGATCAAGAATGATCAGCGAGGAGCTTGGTCTTGAAATGGAAGAGTCGAAAAGGCTCCTGCTGCTACATGGATCGGTACGGAATGTACTGGATAGTTTTAATTCCTGAAGCTACTTCCTGCCTATGGTACGTGCATAGAGCAGTGCCGTGGTGCGATAGAAGATATGTCCCAGCTTCGTAAATGGCAGGTACATAATCACAAACCACACAGCCACCAGGTGGAAAAAGTAGAGGTGATAAGCTACTGACCACTCCCCCAAACGTGCCAGCTGAACCAGTGTTCCGGAAAGGGTCAGCAACCCGATCGAAACCAGCAAAAGCCAGTCGGAATAGCCACTCTTACCAAATACCCTTCTGTTGAACAGCCGTTGCCAGATCATGATCCCCAGTCCGGTATAGATCATCAGTGAAGCCATATTTCCCAGGATCTTAAATGGATTGGTAATGGGAAGCGGATAATGATGTGTAACGGTTGCCCAGATGGCATAGAGGGTGACCATAATCAACAGGGCAAATCCAAAAAAGAGCAACATATGGGCAACCTTACCCGGTTTCCTGGAACCACAGCCCGAAAAACTTGAATGCGAAAGAATCTCTCCCAGAACACTGAAAACAGGGAGGCTCTTCATTCCAGACTTACCGGGTGGGGTTTGTCGCTTCATATCTTTCCAGAACCTGCCAATACCAAGCGATGCCAGCAGGTAGAAGAAGAGCGTTATGGCCGAAAAAGTTCCATTCAGCAGACCATGGGGAAAGAAAGCAGAATAATCGACCGGTCCTTCCGGAATTCTGAAGGTCCCAGCCAGGGAGAGAATGGCAATAATCACTACCACAGGAATGGCGATGGCCACAGGCAGCCAGGCCGGATCGCTTACCAGCTTTCCCAGGAAACGGGGGCGTGCATAGTGCTGGTAGGTTTTCTGACGGATGGCCGAAATCACATCGGCAGGCTTTACATCGCGTGGACAGTAGGTGCTGCAGTCACCACACTGGTAACAGAGCCAGATATCCACGTTCCCGATCAGTTTATCTTTCAAACCCCAACCTGACCAGACCATCTCCTTACGTGGGAAAGGCCTTTCGGCAGGGGCCAGTGAGCATACAGCGGAACAGTTCCCGCACTGCATACACTGGTTCAGCTGTGATCCGCTCAACCGGCTCAGCTCCCTCTTAAACCCTATGTCTGGCCTGATCTTTCCCATTAACTTAACTACTATTAACTATTAACCTTCAACCTACATACTCTTATAAGGATTAGGGCCAATGAGCTCCATCTCCTCCGCATAGTCATTTATCATCTCCTGTATTTCGTGGTGTTCTGTGATCTCAATAAATCGGGTCCGGATCCGTTCCGGTTCAAGCATCATGGTCTTCAGCGTCTCCTGCAGGTTCTCTCCCCGCTGTTCGGTCAGTTCACTGCCATGGATAAAGTGGCACTGGTAATCATCGCCCGGTTTGCAGCCGATCTGAAGAATTCCATCGTATCCGTGCGACAGCGCATCTGAGATCCACACCTTGTTAATGGAACCCAGGCAGCGCACAGGGATGATCCTGACGAACGGACTGTATTTCAATCTGTTTACTCCCGCTGCATCCAGCGCCGGGTAGGCATCATTTTCACAAACAAATACCAGTATTCTCGGTTTCTCTTCAAACTCATCTGGCACATGCACCGCCTTGATCATGGCCGACACACTGTTAATGGAGAAGTCAGCAAAACCGATCACACGTTCCGGACACGAGCCCACACAGATACCACATCTCCGGCAGCGTGCCGGGTTGGGCAATGGTGTACCCTTTTCAGTCTCATCATAGCTGCCGAACGGACACTCCTCCGTGCACCTCTTACAATCGGTGCAGCGCTCCATATAGAGCTCCGGCCAGGTCATATCCCCTGCCCTGGGATGAACCGCTTCTCCCCGCTTCACGCACTCGACAGTCTGGATCGCCTTCATCATGGCACCGGCACCATCCTCCCCACTCATCTCCATATCCATTGGGGCCCTGACAGTACCTGCAGCAAAGATCCCCGTCCGCCTGGTTTCATAGGGAAAACAGGTAAAGTGAGAGTCGGAAAAATCATACTCAATTTCGGGCAAACCCTTTCCAAGCCGGTACTGCAGGTTCAGATCGGCGGTAGTATTTGGTACCATACCCGTGGCCAGCACCACCATATCGGAAGTGATGGTCACCCGGTCATCCAGCAGCGATTCGGTTACCGTAACCTCTACACCATCTTCCGTGTCAGAAACTTTTTCAATCACACCTTTGGTCATGAAGATGGCATCATCGGCTTGAACCATCTTGTAGAACTCCTCCTGGAATCCGGGTGTTCGAATATCTCTGTAGACAATATAGACCTCTGCGTTGGGATTTTTCTCCCTTACATAGAGGGCCTGCTTCAAAGCAGCGCCGCAGCAGTAGGATGAACAGTATGAAAGATGTTTCTCATCTCTTGAACCGGCACACAATATGAAGAGTATCCGGTCAGGAAGCTGCTTCTCCTGTACAAATTGTTCAAATTCCTCCAGCGTTTTTACCCGTGGGGAACCATATCCCAGTGGTGCAAGCTTCTCTGTATTATACGGTTTCCATCCTGTAGCGGTCACCACGGCACCCACTTGCAGCTCAGATACCAACCTGTTATTTAATGCAACGGAAAAATTTCCAGGTTCTCCTGAAATAGATTCAATGGTACTCTCCAGGTAAACCTCTATCCCGGGGTGTCCCTCCACCTCTTTTACCTTTTCATGGAGATCTGGCTCTTTCAATGTGGCGCTCTCCTCACTACCCGGAAGCATCTTATAGATCCTTCCGGCATATCCACCCAGCCGGTCCGACCGCTCCACAAGATGAACCCGGTATCCTGCCCGGGCACCCTCCAGCGCCGAGGTAAGTCCCGCGATACCACCACCCACCACAAGAATATCTGAAGAGAGATGATCCGGGATATAGGGGCTGTTCTCTTTGATAGTGTCCAGTTTTGCCAGTACCATTCGGGTCTGGTCCTCCGCACACATCTGGGTATCCTCATGGTCCGGCTCCATCACCCAGGCCACCTGCTCCCGCAGATTGATCCGTTCCACATGGACCCCATCCAACTCAAACTCCGTGCTCTTAACCCTGGGTGAGCAGGCTGCAACAGCCAGGCGGTCCACCCCTTTTTCCCCAACCATCCTGTTAAGCTCAGCCAGTCCTGCCACCGAGCAGAGCGATCCATGTTGTATGCAGTTGATTCCCTGGAGGGCCTCACCGGCAGCATCATCCAGCTTATCTGTATCGATGCACTCCCCGATGCCACACCCGGTACAAACCGCAAGGGCCATATGTTTTTTCCGTGCCTCCATCATCTCTGCATCGCTTTTAGAGCTGAGGCGGTTGCATCCTTCACCGACGATGAAACATCCATGGGACGTTTGCAGCTGGCTGTGGGAATCATCCCCGAAGGCTGGTCAGCCAGATAAAATCCGTATTCGTTCACCTTCAGCTCTGCTGCAACAGGAGCGGGTGTCAATCCCATGGCCAGCACCACCATATCATATGCATCCTTTCGCTTCGTTCCACTGGTAATATCCTCCACCTCCAGGAGAACTCCCTTCTCCCCGTCCGATGGTAAAATGCGTCCCACCTTCCCCTTGGTGAGGGTAATCCTATCCTTCTCCTCAGCCTGCTTCAGTAGTTTTTCATTTCTTCCCGATAGCCTCATATCGATGTAAAAAATCTCAGTGATAATCTCCGGATACTCTGCTTCCAGAGTCAATGCATGTTTCAGCGACACGGAACAGCAAACAGCCGAACAGTATGGAAGATGATTCATATCTCTTGAGCCAGCACACTGGATAAATGCAATACGGCCCGGAACTTTTCCATCAGATGGCCTGGTCAGTTTTTTATGCTCCCTGGTACAGGCCGCCAGCATTCGTTCAAACTCCTGGTTTGTGACCACATCAGGCTCCTCTCTATAGCGGTAATTCTCAATTTTTGCCGCATCATAGAGTATCCATCCGGTGGCCACAATGACCTTCCCGGCATGAATCACTACCTCGGCAGGCAATGCATCTAATTGAATGGCATCATAATCACATACCTCCAGACACTTCCCGCATGCCTCTCCTGTACATACATCAGGATCGATACAGTATTTCATGGGAAAGGCCAGTCCATTGTTAATAAAGGCCGCCTTCTCCCCTGTTGTTCTTCCCAGCTTCGTTGGCCGCTCCTCCGGGCACACCTCCGCACATTTGCCACAGGAGGTACAATTGTTGTTGATCAACCTGGGCTTCAGATCGATTGTCACACTGTAATCGCCATCTGTTCCGCAGATACTCTTCGTACTGGCACCGGTATAGAAACTGATCCGGGGATTGGAACGGATGCGTCGATAGTTAATCTCCAGTCCGCATGCCGGTGGGCAAAGTTTGGGAAAGTAGTTATTGAAGCGGGAAACATTGCCACCCAGGTAGTTTTCCT
>JAGLTY010000014.1 GCA_023135025.1 Bacteroidales bacterium
TTCCGGTGGAGTTGGGGGAGATGGTTGAGCTCCACCCGGAGTCATTGCCCCTGGGTTGGCAGGATCAGAAAACCTTTTTCAGGGATCACTATTTTGAGAATGAGCATCTCTACTATATCCAGTACAACCGTTGCTGGAGCCGGGAGGCGGAAGAGGATTTTGGTTCGGGTGCCTCTGCGCTGTTCATGCCCTCATTCAAAGAGTTCGAAAAGCAGGTGTTCCCGGTGCTCAGGAAAAAGGAGATTGACAAACTGGTTTTTGACATACGTTTTAACAGGGGTGGCCATGCATCCCAGGGAACAAAATTTATCAGGAAAATCTGCAAGGCCCTACCTAAAGAGCATGGAGATATTTTTGTGCTTGTTGGAAGAACTACATGTGCATCTGCCATCATCAACACGGTCGATTTCATGAAGAGTGCAGAGGTGGTCCTGGTGGGAGAAGAGACCTGTGGAAAACCCAACCACTTCGGCGAGGTAAAGCGATTTGTACTTCCCGAATCCAGACTGGTTGTAAGTCACCCTACCATCTACTTCTCACTGCTGGAAGAGGATCCCCCAACCATCAAGCCCGATCTGTTGGCACCCATTGGCTTTAAGCAGTATATGAAAGGGGTTGATCCGGCTCTGGAAGCAGCTCGTAGCTACATCCGGCCCTAAGATTACTCCTCCAGAATTAATCCACGCATAATCAGGTACTGTGCCGCAATATAGGTGATCATAATCAGGAACCCGGCCAGCGGAATATCGCTGTGGAACTTATTGAATGCGAGCATACTATCGGAAAGCAGGAACAACAGAGAACCTGCAAAAACCAGCTTGAAACTGGTCGCACCCACCCTTCCCGACCGGTTCAGGGCCATCATGGACATACCTATCAGCGAAAGGGCATAGATGGTGATAATGGGCTTCATTATCCCCTCCAGCCCGGGAAACAGCAGCAGCAGCATTCCTGCAATAAATGCCATGAAAAACAGGGATACCCACGGGTTCTTCTGCAGATAACCCTTTCCCCCCTTCTCTCCAAACTTTGAGAAAATATAGATATAGCTCACCTGTGAACAGAAAAAACCACCAACTCCCGCAAAGAAGAAGAGTTCATTTTTCTCCGAAAACATCAGGAAATTATCTCCCACCCAGGAGAAAAAGAAGGCGAGCAGTACCGGTACCGTAAAAGCACTTTTCTTCTTGAATCGCATGAAATAGAGTGCCATCCAGATCATGATAAGTGGTTTCACAAAATACTCCATTTGAATGTTCTCCACAAGCCTGCCTGTAAGCTCAATAATAACGATCACAGCGAAGAGCAGGTGCAGCAAAAGGGAGGAGTTCTTTTTCATAAGTGTCTGTTTTGTGAAGGTAAATATAACAAATGGCCTGAATGAACCATATTTTTTTTCATCAGTGCGCAATCGATTGTACACTTTTTGTAACTTTGCTTCGAACCATGATCAAAAAACAGCACGTTACCATCCACGATATCGCCAGGGAGCTGAATGTATCGGCTTCCACTGTATCGCGTGCGTTACAGGACCATCCCAGGATCAGTGAATCGACCAGGGAAGCGGTAAAGAAGGTGGCAGAACGATTTAACTATCAACCCAATGTGGTGGCCTCATCCCTCAGAAGGGGAAGTAGTAAAACGGTGGGGGTGATCGTTCCCAGGATCAACAGGAACTTTTTTGCCAATGTCATAGGGGGTATGGAAGAGCTTCTGGCCACTTCGGGTTACCACCTGATGATCTGTCAGACCCATGAAAAACTGGAGCATGAGGTAGCTGCCATAAAGACCCTGATCAATGCACGCGTAGATGCGGTCCTGCTCTCCATCTCCATGGAGACAACCCATAATGATCATTTTCGGTTGCTTACTCAAGGGGGCATCCGGCTCTTCTTTTTTGATCGCGTTCCAGATGAAACGGAGACCGGATCGGTGGTAGTGGATGACCATATGGGTGCTTATCTCAGTGTAAAGCACCTGCTGGAGCAGGGTTACAGGAAGGTTATTCATGTTTCGGGACCGGATCATATCAATATCTACAGATCCCGGAAGGCAGGTTACCTGAAGGCGATGCAGGAAGCTGGTATTGATGTGCCCCCATCGTGGATTTTGCCTGAGCCCCTGGTGCAGAAGGGCGGTGAATCGGCATTCCATGCCGGTATGAAAATGGGAAAGAAACCGGATGCATTCTTCTGTTCAGGGGATTTCGCGGCCCTGGGTATTTTACAGGCTGCAAAACGGGAGGGAGTTTCAATACCGGGAAACCTGGGCGTTACAGGTTTTGCCAACGAACCCTTTACAGCATTCCTGGAACCTTCGCTGACCACAGTGGACCAGCGGGGAGAGAGGATGGGCAGAATGGTGGCTGAAATGTTCCTCAGATGTGAAAAAGAGGAGACCGATTCAACCGCATGCAAACAGGCTGTTCTAAAACCGGAGCTTATTATACGAAACAGTTCACTCTTAAACAGATAAACAGAGATATTATGGCAATCAATTATGAAGTAAGATTTTCCAACCATCCTGTGGATGCCAAACAGTACGGTACAGAGAGATTGAGAAAGGAGTTCCTGGTGGAGAACCTGATGGTACCCGGAGAGATCAACATGGTCTACTCCATGAACGACCGTTATATTGTAGGTGGAGCAGTTCCTGCCACTGAACTTGAACTGACCACCATCGACCCCCTGAAGTCACAACATTTTTGTGACCGTCGCGAACTGGGGATCATCAATGTGGGTGGTACGGCCACCATTCGTGTGAATGGCACCGATCATCATCTGGAATACAAAGATGCACTCTATGTGGGCGCCGGGTCAAAGCAGATTCTTATGATCAGCGAAGAGCAGGAGAAACCGGCACATCTCTATTTTAATTCGGCACCTGCCCACCAGGCTTTCCCCTGCAAAAGGGTTACCCTGGCCGATGCGGAAGTGGTTGAACTGGGCGCACCGGAACAGTCCAATGCCAGGAAGATCAATAAACTGCTGGTCAACCCGGTGGTGGAGACCTGCCAGCTTCAAATGGGAATGACCGAATTGAAACCGGGAAGTGTATGGAACACCATGCCACCTCACCTGCATGACCGCAGGATGGAGGCTTACTTCTATTTTGAAGTTCCGGAAGGGCAAGCCATCTGTCACTTTATGGGCGACCCGAAAGAGACCAGGCATATCTGGATGCAAAACGAACAGGCAGTCATTTCACCCCCCTGGTCGATCCATTCAGCTGCCGGAACCAGCAACTATATCTTTATCTGGGGAATGGCCGGGGAGAATCTTGATTACAGCGATATGGATATGATTCAGCCCAATGAAATACGTTAAAAATGGAACCCATGTCACAGCAACTATTTGATTTAAAAGGGAAAACAGCCCTGGTAACAGGCGGAACCCATGGTCTTGGAATGGCCATTGCAACCGGTCTGGCAGAGGCAGGAGCTACCATTATCATCAATGATCTGTTTCCTGAAAAACTGGAAGCGGCAAAGAGAGAGTATGCCGAAAACGGAATCACAATCCACACCTATGTGCTGGATGTGACCGATGAAGCTGCAGTTGAACAGACCATTCCTGCAATCGAAAGGGAGGTGGGCCCCATCGATATCCTGGTCAACAATGCAGGCATCATCAAAAGAATTCCGATTCTGGAGATGAAGGCAGAGGAGTTCAGGGAGGTGCTGGATGTAGACCTTACCGGTCCATTTATCATGTCAAAAACGGTGGCCAAAGGGATGGTAGAACGGGGATACGGGAAGATCATCAACATGTGCTCCATGATGAGCGAGTTGGGAAGAAACACCGTATCGGCCTATGCTGCTGCCAAAGGAGGATTGAAGATGCTCACAAGAAATATGGCCACCGAATGGGCCAGATTCAATATCCAGATCAACGGTATTGGTCCCGGATACTTCGCCACCACCCAGACAGCTCCCATCCGTGTGGACGGACATCCATTCAACGAGTTTATAATCAACCGTACACCTGCCGGCAGATGGGGCGATCCGAAGGACCTGGCAGGTACAGCGGTATTCCTTGCTTCCAGGGCATCCGATTTTGTGAACGGACAGGTGGTCTATGTGGATGGAGGTATCCTGGCCACCATCGGAAAACCCTCTAACGAAGCGTAAACAAAAAGAATCACATTAAAATCTGAAATCGTGCGAAAATCAACCATCCTTTACCTGCTTCTGGGAGTGCTGACAATCTCCTGTAGTTCAACCCCTGAAATCACACTCCGGGTGACCAACCCCATGGATCAAAAGCGCAGTGATGCCATCATCCTGCTGTCGCGGGGCGAAATCAGCGGTTGGACTACCATCCCTGAAAACCAGCTCCCGGTCCTGAAGAACCCTCATGGCGATTTTATCCCCTGCCAGGCAGATGACCTGGATGGTGACGGAAACTGGGATGAACTTCTTGGGCTAACCGACCTGGAGGCAGCAGGTCATCAAAACATTCTCCTCGGGTTTGTCTCCCCGGAGGAGTACCCGGTATTTCCTGCAAGGACCAACCTTCACCTGGGAGATGCAAAAGAGAACTACCAAAAATTGAAAAGAGCCGACAGGCTGGAAGGAGTCTCCTACCACAACTATTCCGGCCGCACCGGTGCCGCTTTCCAGATGGAGGGTCCGGCCTGGGAAAATGACAACGTGGGATTCAGAAACTACCTGGACCAGCGCAACGGCTTCGATATATTTGGAAAAACCACACCGGAAATGGTGCTCGATAATGTGGGTAAGGAGGGTGAACCCAGCTATCACGAACCGGGTGAATGGGGTTTGGATGTGTTGAAAGTAGGAACCAGTCTGGGTGCCGGTGGCATCGGATATATGTTCAACGACTCCATCTACCGTGTAGGCGACAGTGGCTCCGGAACCTACCAGGTTCTCTTCCATGGAACGCAGCGAAGCAGGTTCAACCTCAACTACACAAACTGGATGGTAGAAGATCAGGCCCTGAATGTGACGCACCAGATCGAAATTGTAGCGGGTCGTCACTACTACCAGGGCATGGTGACTTATAGCGGATCGGAGGAACCGATGTCACTGGTTCCCGGAATAGTAAATATGAAAAGTGACAGCCTCCATGTAATAAAACTGAACGATCACTATACAGCACTGTTCACCTTTGACCAGCAGTCGGAGGATGGCTCCCTGCTGGCCATGGCGCTGGTAGTACCTTCGGCCTATCTGAAATCGACCGGGGAGACCAGGAACGAGGGTGAAGGCATTATCCAGACCTACTATGCCGTATTGGATGCCTCCCCGGGTGAACCGGTTCCTTACCGCTTCTATTCCCTGTGGGAAAAGGAGAATCAAAAATGGAGCTCCATGGAGGAGATTGAAAATTATCTAAAAACTGAAGCTGAGAGGTGGACACAGTCTGTGGTGTTTACCAGCCAACTTTAATTGGCCGGTTCTTTTATCTTTACTCAATTATCTCTATTTTTAAATGCGCAATCGATTGTACTAACAGCCATTCCATGAAAAGAGTTGACGTTATTCTGAAAATGAGGGAGACAGGGGCCATCCCTCTCTATTACAATCCCGATACAGCAATAATGAAGCAGGTGATCTCTGCCTGCTACCGTGGCGGAATGAAGATCTTTGAATTCACCAACCGGGGCGATATGGCGCATGAACTCTTTGCCGACCTGGTCAAATGGAGCCGGGAAGAGATGCCCGACCTCATTCTGGGGGTCGGAACCATAGTAGATGCCGGCACCTGCTCGATCTATATCCAGATGGGTGCAAAGTTTATTGTATCCCCGCTGTTGAATGAGGAGATGGCCAGGGTATGCAACCGCCGCAAAGTCCTCTGGGTTCCCGGATGCGCCACCGCATCGGAGATCAACAGGGCAGAAGAGCTGGGTGCCGACCTTGTGAAACTCTTTCCCGGTCCGACCGTGGGTGGTGCTAAATTCCTGAAAGCTTACCTGGGCCCCTGTCCCTGGTCCAACATCATGCCCTCGGGAGGGGTATCCCCCACCCTTGAGAACCTGACGGAGTGGTTCGAAGCAGGGGCATTCTGTGTGGGAATGGGATCACAACTGATTTCAAAGGAGATCATCGTCAACAGCGATTATAAAAAGCTGGAAGAGTCCGCCAGACACACCATGGATATTATAATTAAACTGAAGGGTTAAGCCGGAAAAGAACATGCAGATCAGATCACTATTCATTGTCCCGCTTCTCCTGCTTATACTGGCTGGTTGTGTAGATCATCAACATGGCACGGTGCTGAAACTGGCCCACGGGCTCGATCCCTCCCACCCGGTCCACAAGGCCATGGTTTATATGGCCGAACGGTGCAAAGATATCTCAAACGGTGAATTGACCATCGAAATCTACCCCAGTGGTCAGCTGGGTTCCGAACAACAGTGCGTGGAACTGCTACAGATCGGCAGTCTTGCCATCACCAAAGTTTCGGCTGCAGTGATGGAGAGTTTTACCGAAGATTTCAAGGTGCTTGGACTACCCTATGTATTCAGGTCAAAAGAGCACTCCTTTAAGGTGCTGGATGGGGAGATTGGAGATGAATTGCTCATGAGCACAGAGCCATTCTTGATCAGGGGACTTTGCTTTTATGATGCCGGAAGCCGCAGTTTCTATACCATAGATACGCCGATCAATCATCCGGACGATCTGAAGGGCTTAAAAATCAGGGTCATGAAAAGCATCACAGCCATGGAGATGGTGAAGGCACAGGGGGGCTCTCCCACCCCTATCTCCTGGGGCGAACTCTACACGGCCCTGCAGAGTGGTGTGGTAGACGGTGCAGAAAACAATCCACCCAGCTTCTACACCAGTCACCACTACGAAGTCTGCAAGTACTACAGCCTAAACGAACACACCATGGTTCCCGACGTACTTATCATCAGTCAGAGGGTGTGGAAAAAGCTTTCCGACCAGGAGAAAAGTTGGTTGCAACAGGCAGCGGATGAATCGGTACCGGTTCAGCGAAAACTGTGGGCCGATTCGGAAAAGGAGTCCCTGGAGATCGTAAAGGAGGCAGGTGTAATTATTACCTATCCCGATAAAGAACCTTTTTCCAACAAGGTCACCGGGCTACTGGAGTCGTACCGGGAAAATGAAAAACTTTATGATCTCATCACCCGGATCAGGGAGGTAGAGTAATACGCTTGCGACGCAAGCGTTAGTTAATGGTAAATGGTTAATAGTTATTGAAATATGATAAAGACGTTTCAACATAAATTAAACAGGGTTTTGGAGGTGTTCCTTGTGTGCCTGATGTCGGTCCTGGTACTGGATGTACTCTGGCAGGTATTCAGCCGTTACCTCCTCTCCTCCCCAAGCTCATTTACCGATGAACTGGCTGGTTTCCTGCTCATCTGGGTGGGCATGCTGGGTGCCGCCTATGTGGCAGGAAGAAAGGAGCACCTGGCCATCGATATCCTGATTCAGAAATCGCCCCCGGCCAGGCAACGCCTGTTGATTTACATCATTCGCTCCCTCATCTTTCTGTTTGCTCTCTCTGTGATGGTTACAGGTGGTGTCATATTGATGTATACCCGTTTTGTACTGCAGGTGAAATCGGCTGCTCTCCAGCTTCCGCTTGGCTACGTATATAGTGTCCTCCCCATCAGTGGACTGATTATCATGTTCTATGAAGTACTTCATATCCTCGAAATAAAAAAATCCAAATAGCATGGAAGTACTGGTCCTCGTTCTCAGCTTCGTCATCCTCCTGATTATTGGCGTACCCATCGCTTTTAGCATAGGTATTGCCGGGATTCTGACCATGCTGATGTCGATCGATGCATTGCCAGCTCTGACCACCTACGCCCAACGTATGGCTACCGGACTGGACAGCTTTGCCCTGCTTGCCATCCCATTCTTTGTACTGGCAGGAGGTATTATGAACAGCGGGGGAATTGCCATGCGTCTCATCAACTTTGCCAGGGTACTGGTGGGAAGACTTCCGGCCGGACTGGCCTTTGTGAACGTGATTGGCAATATGCTATTTGGTGCCATCTCCGGTTCTGCCGCGGCTGCCACATCCGCCATCGGAAGCATTATGGGTCCCGAAATGAAAAAGGAGGGATATGATGAAAATTTCAGCGCTGCTGTCAATATCACATCGGCGACCACCGGCCTGACCATTCCTCCCAGCAATATCCTGATCATCTACTCCCTGGCCAGCGGGGGTGTCTCCATCACAGCACTGTTCCTGGCTGGATATATTCCCGGAATACTCACGGGTATGGGCATTATGCTTGTGGCCATGTCGATGATGATAATTAAAAACAGGGGGTTCAAAGGACTGGCCAGTGTACTGGGGAAGGTGTTTCTGGTTTCCATCATCCTGGTAGGAGCCGGAATCGGAATGAAAGCGGTGCACGAAGCTTCTGCCCCGGCTTTTAAGGGAGTGGTATACGGATTGCTGCTACTCTTTCTGGCCTACTCAATCTATAAATCAGCAACCAACTGGGAATTCTTTAAATTCGCCTTCAGAAAATTTATTGATGCCCTACCCTCCCTGCTGATGCTTATCATTGTGATCGGAGGGATCGTGGCAGGATTCTTCACTGCCACCGAAGCATCGGCAGTAGCTGTTCTCTATGCGCTGATCCTGGCCCTGATCTACAAAGAGATTACGATTAAGGACCTTCCGGCTATCATCCTGAAGTCTGTACGGACCACCTGTATTGTCTTGCTGCTGGTAGCTACCAGCATCGGGATGTCGTGGATCATGTCCTACGAAAACATTCCACAGAATGTGAGCAACGGCCTAATAAGTCTGAGCGACAACCCTATTGTGATCCTTCTGGTGATCAATTTTATCCTGCTCTTTGTAGGGGTATTTATGGATATGACCCCGGCGGTACTGATCTTCACCCCCATATTCCTGCCTATTGTCTCGGCCCAACTGGGCATGGATCCCATCCATTTTGGTATTGTGATTGTGCTGAACCTCTGTGTGGGACTCTGTACGCCCCCTGTGGGGTCGGTACTGTTTATCGGGTGCAGTGTGGCCAATCTGAAGATTGAGCAGGTGGTCAAACCCCTGATACCCATGTTTATCGTCATGATTGTGGTGCTGATGCTGGTTACCTACATACCGTCATTGAGTCTCTGGCTGCCCAACCTGCTGATGAAGTAAACTGCTAATTTTTTTACTATGTACTTACTCGGATACGATGTGGGAAGCTCCTCGGTAAAAGCGAGCCTGATCAATGCAGAATCGGGCCGCTCAGTAGCCTCAGCTTTCTACCCCAAAAAGGAGATGAAGATTGATGCTCCAAGGGCAGGCTGGGCCGAACAGGATCCGGAACAGTGGTGGACCAACCTGATGCTCGCCACCAATGACGTGATGCAGTCCGCAGAGATCGACCCCTCCTCCATCAAATCCATCGGCATCGCATACCAGATGCACGGACTTGTGCTTGTGGACAAAGATCACCAGTTGCTTCGATCATCCATCATCTGGTGCGACTCCCGGGCGGTTTCCCATGGAGACCACGCAATGGAAAAAATCGGACAGGATAAGTGTCTGTCCCATCTGTTGAACTCACCCGGAAACTTCACAGCCTCCAAACTGAGCTGGGTCATCATGAATGAACCGGAGATATACGAAAAGACCTATAAATTCATGCTTCCGGGCGACTATATAGCCATGAAGATGAGCGGGGAGATCAATACCACCATTTCGGGACTATCTGAAGGGATCATGTGGGATTTCCAGGAGAACTCACTGGCTGACTTTCTGCTGGAGTATTACGGGATCCATAAACACCTGGTTCCCGATATCGTCCCCACCTTTTCGGAACAGGGGCGTCTCTCTGCTGCTGCCGCTGAAGAGCTGGGACTTGTACCAGGAATCCGGATCGCCTACCGGGCTGGCGACCAGCCCAATAATGCATTCTCACTGAATGTGCTGAATCCCGGTGAGATTGCTGCCACTGCGGGAACATCAGGGGTGGTGTACGGTGTAAGCGATGAGGTAAAGTACGATCCCCTCAGCCGGGTCAACACCTTCGCCCATGTTAACCACAGTCCGGAGATGAACAGGTTGGGCGTACTGCTCTGCATCAACGGCACCGGGATCCAGTACTCCTGGCTAAAGCAGAACCTCACACAGAAGGAGATGAACTATCCGGCACTTAACGACCTGGCAATGAATGCACCCATCGGTTCGGAGGGGTTGCTGATGCTCCCCTTTGGAAACGGTGCAGAACGGATGCTGGGAAACAAGGATGTGGGGGCCACGGTCAAAAACATCAATTTCAATATCCACAACAGCTCCCACCTGGTACGCGCTGCCCAGGAGGGTGTGGCGTTCTCCATGCACTATGGTATGGAGATCATGAAAGAGATCGGGATCCATCCAACTGTGATCAGGGCCGGAATGGCCAATATGTTCCTGAGCCCGGTATTCAGGGATACCCTGGCAGAGATCTCAGATGCCACCATTGAGTTGTACGATACAGATGGTTCCATAGGAGCAGCCAACGGCGCCGGCATTGGATCGGGTACCTTTGGCTCTTTCGAAGAGGCCTTTGAGAACCTGAATATGCGAATGGTAGTAGAACCCACACACAAACAGAGTGAACAGTACAATGAAGCCTTCGGAAAATGGAAGAAAGAATTAGAAAAATGTATAACAAACTAGATAGAAGAAAATGGAGTACTTAGTAGGTGACAAAGAGTATTTCCCGGGCATCGGGAAGATTAAATTCGAAGGCAGGGAATCGGACAATCCGCTGGCCTTTAAATTCTATGACGAGAACAAGGTGGTGGCCGGAAAAACCATGAAAGAACACATGCGCTTTGCCATCGCCTACTGGCACACCTTCTGCGGAACCGGGGAAGATCCTTTCGGGCCGGGAACCCAGCTCTTTCCCTGGGCCAACGGCAACAACGCCATTGAACGCGCTAAAAACAAGATGGATGCTGCTTTTGAGTTCTTCACAAAGATCGGCGCGCCCTACTACTGCTTCCATGACATCGATGTGGTTTCAGAAGGGAGCTCGGTCAATGAGTACGAAACCAACATGCAAGCGATGGTGGAGTATGCCAGACAGAAGCAGGCCGACTCGGGTGTGAAGCTGCTGTGGGGTACCGCCAATGTCTTTTCCAATCCACGCTATATGAACGGGGCCGCCACCAATCCCGATTTCAACGTGCTTCCCTGGGTGGCCACACAGGTGAAAAATGCCATGGATGCCACCATTGCACTGGGTGGTGAGAACTATGTGTTCTGGGGCGGACGCGAAGGCTACATGTCGCTGCTGAATACCGACATGAAGCGTGAGCAGGAGCACCTGGCCAAATTCCTCCATATGGCCAGGGACTATGCACGCAGCAATGGGTTTACCGGTCCCTTCCTTATCGAACCCAAACCCATGGAGCCCACAAAGCACCAGTACGATTTCGATACCGCCACTGTGATCGGGTTCCTTCAGAAGTATGGACTGGCAGGCGATTTCAAAATGAACATTGAGGTGAACCATGCCACTCTGGCGGGACACACCTTCCAGCACGAGCTACAGGTTGCCGTTGATAACGGACTCTTCTGCTCCATCGATGCCAACAGGGGCGACTACCAGAACGGCTGGGATACCGACCAGTTCCCGGTCAACCTCTATGAGTTGATCGAATCGATGTTACCCATTGTGGAGGCAGGAGGATTTACCTCCGGTGGAATCAACTTCGATGCCAAAACACGTCGCAACAGTACCGATATGGAGGATATATTTATCGCCCATATTTCCGGTATGGACGTTTTTGCCAGGGCCTTTGAGATCACCCTGGAGATGCTGGAGAAGTCGGCCTATAAGAAGATGAAAGCAGATCGATACACCTCCTTTGACAGCGGCGACGGTGCAAAGTTTGAGAAGGGTGAACTGAACCTGGAACAGCTGAGCGCCCTGGCCAAATCCAATGGAGAGCCCAAACAGACCTCAGGAAAGCAGGAGCTCTACGAATCGATCATTAACCAATATATCAAATAGAGAGAATGAAAAAAATAAGCCTATTTATAAAAACAAGCCTTTGGGCACTTTCAACAATGGCACTTTTCAACTGTGCGGGAACAACAGAACCTGCCGAAACCATCAGGTTCTATGTAGGATCATCCAACGGGAGCCTCTCTCACTCCATCTACCTCTGCGAACTGAATCCGGCTGATGGGGCCTTTGCGGTGCTTGACTCTTTTGCAGGTGCTACAGGAGCTTCATATCTGGATCTTTCACCAGGGGAGAAATATCTCTTTGCAATCAACCAGGATTACTGGAACCAGGAGACCAAACACGCTACAGTCACCTCGTTTATCATTGAGCCCGGTACCATAGCCCTGAAACCGGTCAACAGCCAATCCAGCGAAGGAGCGGGTATCTGTCATATCTATTGCAGCAAGAAGGGTGATTATATCTTTGCCGCCAACTATGGCAGCGGACATGTTACAACACTTCCTGTTGGAGAGAACGGGGTGATTGCTCCGGCCAGCAGTGTGGTGATCGGAGAGGGTACGGGTCCGGTGGAGAGCAGGCAGCAGGGACCCCATGCCCACCAGGTGATGCTGGACCCCGGACAAAATTTCCTGCTGGTCCCCGACCTGGGAACTGACAAGGTGATGATCTATGCCTTTGATCCCGAAAGCGGGATCCTGACACCCAACCCGGCCCAGCCCTTCTTTAAACTGGCCCCGGGAGCCGGTCCACGCCACCTCGCCTTTCATCCCGATGGGAAATCGCTCTATATTGTCAATGAAATCAACTCCACACTCACCGCCTGCAGTTACAACAGTGCCGATGGAACAATCACTGAAGTGAATACACTGAGTACCGTGGAAGCATCCCATGAGGGAATGAAATACCCGGCAGCAGTAAGGGTACATCCCAACGGCAATTTTCTGTATGCTTCCACACGGGGCGAAAACAGTTGTATCACCACCTTCCGGATTAACAGTGACCGGTCGGCCACCATGATCCAGGTGATGGAGCAGGTACCCAACTGGCCCAGGGATTTTAATGTGGACCCTTCGGGCAGGTTTATGCTTGTGGCCGGGGAACGTTCAGATGAGATCAGACTCTACAATATCGATCCTGAAAACGGCGTGCTCTCTGAAACCGGTGGCATCGTCAAACTGCCTGCACCAGCCTCCGTTCTGTTTGTTAATTGAGAATAGCCTGACTGAAACAGGCCATTGCCGGAGGAGGATCAGAACAGTTTGAGAATCCCGTAAATAGCGACGGAAAAGATGGCCAGGCAACTGATAATCAGGAAGAAGTTGTAGAGCCTTCCCGTTGAAAGCAATCCTTTTTCCGGACCGAACCTGAACCAGATTCCGGCAATCACCACAATAAAGAGCATCACAAAGGTGGCGATCCCACCAATGGTCACCATCAGTACCGGTAGTCTGATAACCAGAAAAGCGATGGTCCAGAGCACGGGAAACATGATGGCCAGGAACCTGATGGTACGCAACCGCGTCCTTAAGTTGTTAAAGTCGATCCACCCCACCACTCCAAACAGATCTGAAAAGACCCGGGTCCTGATAGCCAGTGCGGCAAAAAGGGTGGAAAAGAGAACCACAAAGGAGCCAGCCAGGAAGATGTTCTTGGCGGTGGGACCCACCGATTCGGTATAGATCCTTGAAAGCGTCTCAATCATCTGGTAACCTTCGGGAATATCGCCCCGCTGGTAAAGGATGGAGGCCCCCAGCAGAAAAAATGCAGCTGTCACAACGGTATAGACGATCATGGATAGAAAAGCATCCAGGTACATCACTCTGATCCATCCCCTGGCCCTCTTTTTCCATTGATCAGACTCCTCCCTGCTCCCTGTATACCGGGCATACCCCTTTTCGATACACCAGTAGTTATAGGAGAGGATCTCATCCCCTCCCACCCCGGTGAGTCCGAATGCTGCAAAAGCAAACCCGACTGTCCCCTTTGGCAGGCGAAAAGAGAGTCCCTCTGCAATATCGGGCCAGGTTACAGCAAACCCGGTGTTCTGAACCATAAAGAGGGCCAGCAGGGTAAAAACCGTAAAAAGCACCATAAAGACCAGGGAGATCTTCTCCACCACCTCATAAAAACCGAAAAGCATCACAGTAATCACAATAAATGCCACAAGAATGGTCCAGACAGCTATGGAGAGCGCTGGAACAGCAATATTCAGAATAATGGCCACACCCCCGATGATCCCTCCCAGCTGGAGCGGTTTAAAGAGCCACAGTACCAGCCAGGACCATACAGCCCAGCTTACCTTTCTCTTTCCAAACCGGGGGCCCGGTATTTTGTTCATCATATTCATGGCGGTCACTCCGCGGGTAATGGACTGCCTGCCAAACTCCAGTTGCAGCACAATCTTTACCAGGCAGCTCACCAGGATCACCCAGAGGGTAACAAATCCAGCCTTGGCTCCCAATGAGGTGGTAGCGATCAGTTCGCCTGAACCCACCACAGAAGCAGAGAGGATAAAGCCCGGACCCAGAAATTTTAATTTTTGTCTGAACCTGGAGGGAGACTCCAGGATTGCATTTTTATCAAGTCGGTAAGGGTCAGATGAATGGGGAAATGCCATAAAAACAGACCGTTAGCGTTGTACCCGGGCATTGCCTTGCCAGATACTCCATATCTGCGCCTCATCAGCAGGCTGGGCATAGTCGGTCTCCAGTGTGGCAACAAGTGCCCCGCAGGCCCATCCGAACTGGATCCACTTATCAGGCTCCCACCCCTTCAGGATGGCGTATAGCATCCCGCTTACAAAGCCGTCACCTCCGCCAATGCGATCATATACATAGATATCGCGTGGCTCCACCACGTGCCAGTTGCCATTCTCCGAGATGATACCACCCCACATATGCTGGTTGGTACTGATCACCTGGCGGAGGGTGGTGGCAAACACCTCTGTATGGGGGAAGGCCTCTTTTACCCTGTTGATCATCCCTTTAAATCCATCGATCTTGGCAGCAAGATTATCTCCTCCTGCTTCCGGTCCCTCTATACCCAGGCAGAGCTGGAAGTCCTCCTCATTCCCGATCA
>JAGLTY010000140.1 GCA_023135025.1 Bacteroidales bacterium
GGCAGCTGCCTACCAGGAGGCCACCACGTTCCATCAAAAACGCCCCGGAACTTTCAACAGGGCAGATTAAACGTCAGAGCCACTCGAAAGCCGCTTCCGGTCCAGGAGGTGATCCAGACTGTATCTCCCCGATCCATAAACCACCAGGGCAAAGAGCATCAGGAGGTAGTAAAGCGGTATTTCAAATCCATTGTCCCCTGCGGCAAAGCCGTTGGAGATATGGGTGGTAAAAATTGCCACCACCATCACAAACATCATGGGAAGTGCGATGACCCTGGTACCAAGTCCCAGTGTCAGCAACACGATGCCCATCACTTCTGTGGTCATGGCAAGGATTGCACTGACCATAGGAAAAGGGTAGCTCATGCTTCCAAACCATTCAGCTACACCCTCAAGGTTTTTTACTTTCATCATGGCCGGCCCGTAGAAGCCTATGACCAGGATGACCCGGAACAGTAGCAGCTGAACATCATGCAGCTTCTCCGTTCCCTCTACAAATTTTCTGTACAAGGTTTTCATTTTCAGTATGTTATTTGATTAATTTCGAGTAAATCCGAGGATCAGTTTTCGCTCCATCAGATCCCCGAGGAATTTCTGAAGTGCTTCATCCAGATACCTGCCGCTCTCAATACCCGCTACACGGGCGATCTCATTTTTGATCTCATTCAGGGTCACTTTCTCCTCCTGCAGACGTGTGATAATATATATATTCAGGGCCGAGAGGTTAAGGAACTGCACATGTCCCGATTCAGGCATACGATAGAGCAGGGCATAGTGCTCCCCCTCTAGCTCAATGGCCTCACGTACGGGGTGCGTATGTACCGGAAAGCTAAGTTGTATAATCTCATGCTCAGGATTAAATACCAGCCTGTCATTAAACAGCTCCCCCTCTGTCACAAAATCGGGAAAGGGTCTGTCCGGCATGGTATGGATCTCAATCTCCATCCACTCAAAATAGAGCAGATCATCCAGGAAAGGTTTCCCAATCCTCTTCCCGGTCTCCCTGCCGGCATGATACTGGTAAAACTCAAAGGGCAGCTTCCAAACCTGAGGGGTCTGCGGAATTCCATCTGCAAAAAAATCCTGAACAAGCAGTTCCCATTGATGCTCCCCCAGGGCGGCCACTGTAATTGGGAAGGCCGTATGGAGGGTATCGTTAACAACATTGGAGATGAGACGCCGGTAGTGATGGATCCTGCCGGGGGTAACCCCGGGTAGCTCCAGCTTCACGCCGGTTCTGCAGTACTCACCCAGTCGCTCCTGAATCGATATGGTCTCTTTACGCAGATGCATGAGTCACCTCCCAATGTCTGTTTAATATGCCCTTGATCTGTGTAAGCTCCCCCTGAATCTGTTCCAGATCCTCAAAATTGAAGTCCCTCTCCAGCAGGACCGGCACAGGATCCATCTTTTGGATGGTCCACTCAAACAGGTCATAAACCGGATCGATGATGGGTTGGCCATGGGTATCGATAATCAGGTCGGGTTCCACCTGTTCATGTCCCGCCATATGGATATAGGCCACCCTCTCAAGAGGAAGAGCGCCGATAAACTCCTTTGCATCGTAACGGTGGTTGAATGCATTGACATACACATTGTTTACATCCAGCAGCAGTTTGCAATCGGCCCGCTCAACAATTTCGTTCACAAATTCAGCTTCTGTCATCTCAGCCGCTACCGGTGTATAGTAAGATACATTCTCGATGGCCAGGGGTCTCTCAAGAAGATCCTGTACACGGCGAATACGGTCAACCACATGGTCGATGGCATCCCGGCGAAAAGGGATGGGCAACAGGTCATAAAGGTGGGCATTCCTGCTTTTGGTGTAGCTCAGGTGTTCCGAAAAGATAGTCACCCGGTTTTCATCCAGGAAACTTTTCAGCTCCCTGATAAACTGCCAGTCGAGCTCCTCCGGACTACCCAGCGAGAGGGAGAGACCGTGACAGGTGATGGGGAAACTCTCCACTGCCCTATCCATAACCCGCTTCCAGGCGCCTCCCATTCCCATCCAGTTCTCCGGTGCAAACTCCAGGAAATCGGGAGTGAGTATCCTGCTATCCAGAATCTCCTCTGCAATATCCCTTCTGAGTCCCAATCCTACCTTGCCTTCCATTTTTTCTATTTTTTTAAGAGGAACCCCGGTTATTTCCGGGGCTCCTTCCGGTCCGGCTGAACCACATTGACAATTACCATCACTGATCAACCTTTACTAACCCTGCCGGTCCGGTTTCCAGATTCAGATTACTTCTTCTCTTTTTTCTTCTTGTCTGACTTCTTCTCTCCCTCTCCACATTTGCCTTCACCACATTTGGCCTCGGCGCTTTTAGATTCAGCTGCTTTAGTCTCGGTGGCTTTGGTCGCAGTGGCTTCACTCTTCTTTGCATCCTTCTTTTTATCTCCTTCACCACACTTGCCTTCGCCGCATTTTCCCTCTCCGCACTTCAGTTCACCGAACTTAACAGCGGAGGCCTCCATGGGATTAACCTGGTTGCTGTTCATATCGATCAGGTGAGTGCGAACCTGTGCACCAGTACCCAGGTGATTATAGGCCAGAATATCTGCCCCAAATGAGGGTGTTGCGGCCAGAGTTGTTGTCAATAATGCTCCCGCAACCATAGTGGCGGATTTTAAGATCTTTTTGTCTGTTTTCATGATATTACAATTTTTGATTAATAATGAATTTGAGCATTTTGACGAAGGCGGGAAGAGAACCTTACAAGAATTCTGAAGGATTGTGAAATTTTAACAACTATTTGGCATTTAGCTCACGGGTAACCACCTTGCTTATACGTGAGTCAGCTTCGGGAGAGAGGTGATGTTCGCACGATTCATGGCTGCACTGATCACGGTACACCTCCAGGGACCGGTTGAGCTGACCTATCTGGTGCGCATATTTTCTGCAGAGATGGCATGTGAGGAGGTGCATTTTCAACTGCCACCATCTCCTGGAGCCCAGTCGGTGATCTTCGCGCAAGGAGATCAGAAAGCTCGCCTCATCACAGGCGATCATCCGCTTGCTCATATAAACCATCATTCTATAACCTGGTCCTTTTGCCATATTAATTCAACCATTTTTTTTCCAAACAATCTCTCATCCTCAACCTTGCCCGGTGCAGCATGACCCACAAATTAGACGAGGTAATGCCAAGCTCCTTACATATGGTATCAGAATCCTCCTCATCGATCATCTTCATAACAAAGGAAGCGGCCAGTTGCGGTGGCAGATTCTCAATACAGAGCCTGATAAATTTCATCAGCTCTGCCTGCTCCAGCTCCCCTTCCGGCAGAAGTGAATGCGAGTTGGGACCCATACCCTCCAGCCAATGTCCCCTGAAAGGTTCTTCACTGCGGTAGAAATCCCCATCAAAAACTGTCTGCTCATGCTCCCCGAAAGAGGACTCTTTAGAAGTATACTTTTTCCGGTATGTATCGATGATCTTTCTTTTAAGGATAGAGGTGAGCCAGGTTCGTTCCGTACTCTCCCCCCTGAACCGATCCCGTGCTTTCAGCCCTGCAAGAAAAGTCTCCTGAACCAGGTCCTCAGCTTTACCCCTGTCATTCACCCTCACAACGGCATAATTGAAAAGATAGTCACCGTATCTTTCAAGCCAGTGTTGCGGGTCCACGGTATGTTCTTTCGTGCTGGACATCTTCAGTTGTCAGGGATGAACCAGATACAAGATAGAAAATTATCACCTGTTTCATGCGGAATTGTCTATTTTTGCTAAATGAAAGTATTAGATACCAAAGGGTTGAAAAACCCTCAACCGCTCATTATGCTAAAGGAGGCATTGCTGGGGCTGGATGTGGATGAAGAGATAAGGGTGGAGACCGATAACGATACCTCCCTGAAAAGCCTTGTCACCTATCTGAAGGACCAGGGCGTGGAGCCTGAAGTGACCTCTGTTGGTGCTGTTCATACCCTGGTTGCCATAAAACCGGAGAAGGATCTGGCCGGTACCAACCCGGCCATCTACTACACCACCGATCTTCCCACCAATTATGTAGTGTGCATCAAAGGGGAACTGATGGGTGATGGCGATCCCGAACTGGGAAGGGTATTGATGGAGACCTTTGTGGACAACCTGAAGTTGCAGGAGCAACTGCCCTCACACGTGGTACTCTATAACGGGGGTGTAAAACTGGCCATGAAACAGTCGCCCGTTTGCAGCTCCCTCACCGAACTGGAGGAGCTGGGAACCCGCATCATGCTGTGTGGTACATGTATTGATCATTACGGACTGCAATTTGATATCGCAGTGGGCATGATCTCCGATATGGTGGCCATCACTGAAACACTGGCCGCGGCCGGACATGTTGTTACTCCATGAACCAGGTCCAATGGTTAAGAAATTCGACCTGTTGTCTACCATCGAGTATGGCGGTTGCTCAGCAAAATTGATTGCCGTCCTGCTCTCCGACTGGATGTATTCGGGGAGGTATTGCCGGAGAGTCCATGCCGGCTCTACTTCGAAAAATCCATTTCGTTTTTTTGTACCTTTAAACCATGACCAGGCACAGTTCCTACAGTTTCATCTACAACCTGCAGCGTATTATCCTGCTGGTATTTTTTGTCACCACCTCCATTGCCATCTCCATTCCCCTGGCGAAACTTGTTACAAAGCTCTCTCCCAATCACCTCTATCCCCTGGTAATCACCCTGCTGGCCTATATCATCGTGGTGGTAGTAGTGGGTTCTATGATCCATGTGATCAGCTATATCCCTTTTAACCTGGCCACCGCTTTCGACTCCATTAAAAACGATATTGCTTCGGGGCGGATCAATACCATTGAGCAATTGGGAGAGCGAATCACAGCTTTTACGGTGCGGTTTTACAACTTCTCGTTCCTCGACATCTCCCACGCATTTCTCCAGACCGAAGGGGGTGAAGTGATGGGCCATGAGACAAACATCCAGGTGGAAAATGTTTTGAAGGAGTACAAGATGCTGGAGAAAAGCCG
Organism: Bacteroidales bacterium; assembly: GCA_023135025.1. GTDB lineage: Bacteria > Bacteroidota > Bacteroidia > Bacteroidales. Next base: position 4,963 of record JAGLTY010000140.1, read on the forward strand.
GGAACTCGACCAGATCACCCGGGCAGGAAAGATCTCCTTGCAAGGGAAGAATTATCAGCTCTACATCCTGCCCATCTGGTTCGGGGAACAGTGGCTCGGTTATATGGCGCTCCTCTCCGAGAAAAGAATCAGCCGCTTCTTTCAACGGTTCCTGATGGAGTACGAGGAGAATTTCCTGGACGATCAGATCATGCACCTGGTCAAATTCAATAAACAATAGGAAAGATGCTGGCTTCAATCATCTACATCACCATCAGCTGCATCATTATCTGGCGCTCCTCACACGGTTTTGAGATCGCATCCGACTACCTGGGAAGAAAGCTTCCGCCCGGTATCAAGGGAGCCACGCTTAATGCAATCGCCAGCTCCATGCCCGAATTCCTGACCACCATTTTCTTCCTGTTCTACCTGCGTGATGCAGACGGGTTCTCGGGTGGACTGGGCGTCACCTCGGGAAGTGCACTGTTTAACCTGCTTATTATCCCTGCCCTGGTGATACTGATACTCTTTTCTTCCGGAAAGCATAAGAGTTTTGAATTGAACAAGAAGGTGTTGCTGCGTGAAGGGAGTGTGCTGTTGCTCTCACAACTCATTTTTGTAAGCTTTCTCTTCAGTGGGGAGCTGCTGGCCAGACACGGACTGATCCTTTTGCTGGTCTATCTCTTGTACCTGGGACTCCTCTTCATCATCACCAGAAAACGACAAACTGCCGATCCCGGATTTACAATGCCCCAAGAGCATCTTAACAGCAGACCCCTGCGTGGTCTGCTTACCCTGGATATGACCGCAATGGTGTTGAATGGCAAAAATATAACTACCGCAAGGGCATGGGGTCTCCTGGGTACCAGTACGCTGGTGATGACTTTCGGCACCTGGCTGCTGGTATATGGAACTGATCTTTTCGGGGAGATTACCCGGATTCCCCTGATCTTTGTAGCAGTGGTGCTATCGGCAGTTGCCACTTCAGTACCCGACACCATTATATCCATTAAAGACGCCCGAAAAGGAAATTTCGATGATGCAGTAAGCAATGCCCTGGGCAGCAATATTTTCGATATCGCTTTTGCACTGGGATTTCCGCTCCTTCTGTACAATCTGATTTATGGAGAGAGTGTAAGACTCAACCATGATCTTCTGGCCTTTACCCAGGAGGTGTGGGTCTTCCTGC
>JAGLTY010000141.1 GCA_023135025.1 Bacteroidales bacterium
ATGCCCGATATCTATAAATTTTCGGCTTCGGATGTAAAAATTGGAATTACCGACCGCTCCAGGAACAGAATATACCTGATCAATTCTGATGGTTCCCTTTACGAAGGTTTTCCACTGGAGGGTTCCACCAGGTTCAGTATCGGGTATTTTACAGGTTCCGACAGCAGATTCAATCTGATTGTCGGAAGTGAAAACAATTTCCTTTACAATTATTCAATTGAGTAGCCATGAGGAAAAATTTACTTTATAGCACGATATTCTTGCTGGCCGGAGGCCTCTTTTTGACCTCCTGTCACAAAGAGTACTTTCAACTGGGGAGACTATCCGATGAGATGGAGATTCATACAGATCTGGTGGCTCCGCTGCTATATGGATCCATGACCATGAGTGATATTGTAGCACTGTTTGATTCTTCCGGTTTTGTAGGTGAATTTGAAGATGGTCTTATTTACCTTACCTATGCCGATACCCTGGTGGATGTAATGGTGGATACACTCGATCTGGTAGTCGATGGTCTTTACAGTGAAATATATTATGATGCTGAGATAGGCGATAACCCCATTTTCATCGGCAGCTCCATTGGTGATACCGTACACTTTACAAAAAGTAAATACTTCAGCTTTGAGACAGTGGGCGACAACCGATTGGATAGTATTCTATTCAAGGGGGGAGAGTTGTTAACTGAGATGGAGAGCACTTTTCAGCATGCTGGATTTTTAACTGTCAGCAGTGAGTATATCCTGGACAGTGACAGGAACCCATATACCTACACCATGGTAATCAGTGATCCCAGCGGAGACTTTAGCTGGTCGGAGAGCCATGAGCTGGATGGCTATTTCCTTGAAACAGATCAACAGGGTGATTCCAGCGTATTCAGGATGGATTATGACCTGGCTCTGATCAACAGCGGCAACCCTGTAAATCCGGGGGATTTTTGCGAAATCAACTCCAGCTTCCTGGATATGGGATTTTACAGCTTGTTTGGTTTTGTGGATCCAAATGAGGTAGTCTCAGAAAGTGGAGTGCTGGATATCCCTATCTACTCAGATGTTCCTGAGCTGACACACCTGAAACTTGCCGATCCGCGAATCAATATATTCACAGAGAGTTCACTGGGGATACCATTTGAACTGGAAGTTGATAGTGTCATTGCCACTGCGGAGAACGGCACCACTGAAACACTTGAGTTTTATGAAGGGCACCCATTCATCATACCGGCCCCAACAATAGATATGGTGGGTGAAACGGCGTATGGCGAGTTTCATATCAACAACCAGACTTCCAATTTTCAGGATTTGCTGAACATTGCCCCTCATACCCTCTCGTACAGGGTGACGGGCGACATCGGGTCGCAGAGTCAGAACCATTTCCTGCTCGATACCAGCAGATTTATGACGGAGGCGGAATTTATGCTGCCACTTGATCTGAGTTTTTCGGAATATGCCCTGGTGGATACCCTCGAATTTGAAGTGGGAGAAGAGGGGCTCGATACCTCGATTGTGAAAGATGTGGTGATTGCTCTCTCTACCGTCAATGAGTTGCCCATCGAATTGGGTATGCAGGTCTACCTGCTGGATGAAACATACATGGTACTTGACTCTGTTTTTGATGGTGATCCCGTATTTCTCACCTCCTCGGATGTGGACAGTGAAGGGAGGCTGTTGGCTGCCAGTGAAGATAGCAACAGCATAAACTTTCCTGCAGAGAAACTGGGAACACTTGAGCAGACGCAATTCATAAGGATCGAGGCACGAATGGTCACCTCCGGAGCCGGAGATCAGTTTGTAAAATTCTATTCCGATTATTCACTGGATTTTGAGATTTCCTTTTATGCCAATCTCAGAATAAATACAAGGGAGCTATGAGGATAATCAACAGGGTTATTGTTAGCCTGGTATTGCTATTGGGAGCAGGTTTGCAGGGATGGTCGCAGACCAATAATACCCTCTTTTTTATGAATGGGGTTCCTCAGTCAAACAGAATTAATCCTGCACGTCAGCCCGAATGCGGGTTCTATTTTGGGATCCCCTTACTTTCTCCGACAACAATTCACACATCATCAAGTTCACTTGCATTTGGTGATGTGATATACCCCCATCCAACGGAGGATTCCCTGATTACATTTCTTCATCCACTGGGTGACCAACAGGCCTTTCTGAATAAACTGAAGCCATTGAATCTGATGCTTTCTGATATGGGGGTCTCACTTATTTCCTTTGGATTTCGTACCGGAGCAGGCTTTTTTACATTGGATGTTAGTTCCAGGGTAGAAGGGAACATCTACTTCCCGGGCGACCTGCCAAGACTGGTGCTGGAAGGTGCCGATGAAGGTGAAACATATACGATGGATGGTATGGGGACTGATATTACAGGCTTTGATGAAATTGCAGTTGGCTGGTCGGGGGCAATTGGGAACAGGTGGCAGATAGGAGTGCGTGGAAAGGCCTATTTTGGTCTTGCAAACCTCTCCACAACCCATTCGGAGTTTTCGGTGACGACCTCGGAGGAAGTCTGGAACATTCATTCGGATATGGAATTTGATGCTTCACTTCCGTTTGCGGATGTGATCTATAATGAAGATGGGATGATTGAGGATATTATCATTGACGAGGAGCTGAGGAATATGAGCCCCATGGCTTTTGCCAGACAGGCATTTAGCAGTAAAAATTTTGGATTGGGTATCGATCTGGGTGTTGATTACAGACCATCTGATCAATGGCTGCTCAGTGCCAGTCTTCTGGATCTTGGCTATATCCGCTGGACCGATGAGGTCCATGAAGTCAGCTTTAAGACAGATTATGACTATACAGGCCTGGAGGTGAATCCGCTTGAGTTTTCCGGGGAACGTACTTTCAGTGAGTATTTGGACAGCTCTTTAACTGCGTTGGCAGATACACTGGCAGGTGAGCTGGAATTTACCCCCGGAAAGATCTACAGCCGCCGCCTCAGCACGAAGGTATTTATAGGCGCTTCCTGGTATGTTACGCCAAATATCAATTTCGGATTGCTCTCCAGAACAGATTTCCTTAAAGAAACCATTATCGAAGAGGTCACAGCTTCTGCTAATTTCGCTGCAGGACGGGTTCTGAATTTTACACTGAGCTACTCTTATATCAATGGTTATTTAAAAAATTTCGGAGCCGGGATCTCTTTCAACACGGGTCCGGTGAATCTATATGTGATCTCAGACAATGCGCTGAATGCACTATTCTGGCCACATGAGGCAAAATCAGCAAACATCTGGTTTGGAATGAACCTGGTTTTTGGTTATCAGCAGTTTTCGAAGCTGGACCGGGACAGGCCCCTGGTATATTAGTTGTTGCGGCGGCCTACGATCTCTTGATCTGCTTGGCCATATTGGTAGCAAAAACAAAATTATTCAGTGCTACATTGTCGGTTTTGAGAATCTCTGTTCTTGAACCCTCCCAACATTTGCATCCTTTGTAGATAAAGATGACCTTATCGCCAATCTCCAGAACTGAATTCATATCATGCGAATTTACAATGGTGGTCATCTGGAACTCTTCGGTGAGTTCCTTGATCAGGTTATCAATAACGATACCGGTTTCAGGGTCCAGTCCGGAGTTGGGTTCATCACAGAGAAGGTACCTTGGATTAAGAGCAATGGCACGGGCAATAGCGACCCTTTTTTTCATCCCTCCACTCAACTCGGCAGGGTACAATCCATTGGAACCGGTTACTTTTACCCTCTCAAGGCAGAAATTGGCACGATCCAGTTTATCATTTCTGGTTTGACTGGTGAACATATCAAGAGGGAAGAGGACATTATCCTCTACGGTAAGCGAATCGAATAGTGCGGCCCCCTGAAAAAGAACGCCCATCTCTTTGCGGATCTGTTGTCTTGAGGGGGTATCCAGGTGACTGAATTTCTGGTGATCGTACCAGATCTCTCCTTCATCCACTTCAATCAGGCCGACGATAGATTTTAGCAGAACCGTTTTTCCTGAACCACTTCGACCGATAATCAGGTTGCATTTCCCTTTTTCAAACCTGGCACTCACATCGTTGAGTACAAAATCGCTTTCATAGCTTTTAAAAAGATTTTTGACCTCGATCATGTCAGGATGGTTCTGGTAAGAATGAGGTTTGCCAGCAGGATTAAAATACTGCTCTGCACCACGGCCCTGGTACTGGATCTTCCTACTTCCACAGCTCCTCCTTTAACATTGTAGCCGAAATAGGAGGAGACAGAGGTGATAATGATGGCATAGAATACTGTTTTGGTCAGAGCATAGCTAATGTAGTATGGATAGAATGCATACTGGATTCCATAAACATAATCCGATGGAGGCATTACCCCACCAAGTGTGCAGGCGAGGTAACCCCCGAAAAGGCCAACCATGATACTGAGCAGGCATAAAATGGGAAAGAACAGTACAGCAGCAATAATTCTTGGAAGAATCAGGTAGGAAGCTGAATTAATTCCCATCACTTCCAGGGCATCAATCTGTTCGGTAATTCGCATCATCCCCAGTTCAGAAGCGATACTTGACCCCACCTTACCGGCCAGGATCAGTGCCACCATGGTGGAGGAAAACTCCAGGAGAAGTGAATCTCGTACAGTTACACCCACAAGGTATTTGGGGAGAAGAGGGTTTTCAATGTTAAAATTGGTCTGAATGGTAATAACTGCTCCCACAAAAAGAGAGATGACCACCACGATAGGAAAGGAGTTGATACCTACCTTCTCTATCTCCCTCATGGTTTGACGGTATAAAATGGAGTGTTTTTCGGGCTGACTGAACGCCCTTCCCATCAGCAGAAAGTAAGATCCTATATGTGAGAGCAACTTCATATGCTCAAAACAATTTCATGTAATATATCAATTATTGTATAAAACATCTTGAGTGTCTGAACTATTCATTAAAAAGCGACTATATTTAGTGTATGTAGATAAATAGAACATATTCATTTTCCTTTTAATATAATGGACAAGAATAAATATTGTGTAATTATGGCAGGTGGCATAGGCAGTCGTTTCTGGCCCCTGAGTAAAACAGAACGCCCCAAGCAGTTCCTGGATATTCTTGGAACAGGAAGAACCCTTTTACAACAGACTTACGACAGGTTTCACAAGATCATGCCTCCCGATCATATTTTTGTTGTAAGTAACCTTGAGTATATAGAGATTATTGCCGATCAGCTTCCTGAAATACCAGAAGAGAATATACTCCTGGAGCCCTTACGTCGTAATACAGCTCCATGTATTGATTATGCTAATTTCAGGATCTATCAGAAAAATCCGATGGCCAGGATCATAGTAGCTCCTTCAGATCACCTGATTGTGAAGGAGGAGGAATTTCTTCGATCCGTTGAGCAGGGTCTTGAGTTTGTGGCATCTAATGATGCACTGCTGACCCTTGGAATTGTTCCCAGTCGTCCGGAGACTGGTTATGGGTATATCCAATCCATTGAAAAGCAGGTGAAAGGATATGAATCACTGGCCCTTAGAAAGGTGAAGACTTTTACCGAAAAACCGGATCTTAATCTGGCCCAGGTGTTTCTCGAGAGTGGTGACTTTTACTGGAATGCCGGTATTTTCTTCTGGTCACTCGAGACCATTATGAACTCTTTTGAGATGTACCTTCCAGAGATTCATTCCCTTTTTAAGGAGGGTAAAGAGGTTTTTGGGACAGAGAATGAAAAGGGATTCATTCATGAAACCTACGGGAAGTGCCGTAATGTCAGCATCGATTATGGAATTATGGAGAAAGCGGATAATGTGTTTGTGCTGGTTTCGGATTTTGGTTGGTCAGATCTTGGAACATGGGGATCACTTTACGAACAACTGCTTAAGGATGAACGCCAGAATTCGGTTACAGGAAAGCATGTCTTTTTGTATGAATCCACGGGAAATATTGTAAATGTTCAGGACGATATGCTGGTTGTACTCCAGGGGCTGGAGGACTTTATAGTCGTACAGAATGAAAAGGTCGTCCTGGTCTGTAAGCGCG
>JAGLTY010000142.1 GCA_023135025.1 Bacteroidales bacterium
GGTACAGGTAACTGTACTCTCATAATCCTGGTAGGTGCATTGCGGAGTGGTCCGGACCCACTCATCGGGCCAGACCGGATCCACCTCTGTAACCGGACCTGTATGGTTGAGGATCACATCCATTACCACCCGGATACCGTGGGAATGAGCTGTCTCCACCAGTTTCTCCAGATCCTCTTCAGTGCCAAAATTGGGATCCATGCTGGTCCAGTCGCTGATCCAGTAACCATGAAACCCATAGGTCTTTCCGGTTCCCTCGTCGGTACCTCCATGGATCTGTTCAAACCAGGGTGTCATCCAGAGGGCAGTGATCCCCAGATTGTCGAAATAGCCCTCCTCGATCTTCTGAATGACCCCTTTGATATCACCCCCTTCAAAACCGCGTAGTTTGGCAGTTTTGTCGGTTCGGTCGAAGTTCACATCATTGGAGGGATCGCCATTGTTAAATCGGTCGGTAAGCAGAAAGTAGATGTTTGCATTCTCCCAGAGAAAGGGAATCTCCGAAGGAGCCTTCTCGCTGGATACTGAAGATTGGCATGAACCCAGGATACCAGTCAGGGTTATGGTTGCCACCAGAATAATAATTGATGATATTCTCATTTTGTCAATATATGGGATGAAAGATTAAAAGTAATCAATAGGATCCAATCTTCAGAACGATTTTGCCTTCAGACATATGTTCCCTGTATTGGGCAATAGCCTCTTCGGCGCTCTCCAGGGGATAGGTCCGGCTGATAGTTGAGGAGAGTTCACTGGACAATTGTCTCTTTACACTGTTGATAAACCTGAGCTTAAACAGGATTCCCTTTGTCTGCAACCAGTTTCCCAGCTGGAAACCCACAATCTCTTTCTCCTCTTTGATCAGTGCTCCGGGGTCGGCAAGGATGGGATCGCCGGAGAGCCTGGCATATGCAACCAGCGTGGAACCGTGGGGTGCTGCATCCAGCAGGGTGGAGCTCTGACTCCCGGTGACCGCATCCAGGATAAGGGTGGCCTCCAGCTCTTCAGCAAGCTCTTTCAGCTCTGCCGCAAAGGATTCTGCAGTGCTGTTCAGCACATGGATCGCACCCAACTCTTTTAACGCATCAACCTGCTCCGCTCTTCTTACAATATTGATCAGCGGAATCCCATTGCTTTTTGTAAGCCTGATCAGCATCTTTCCCAGCGAACTTGCGGCTGCATTGTTAACCATGGCCCGGTGTTTTCCCTCCCGGGCAAGCTGAATAAAGGCCATGGCAGTCATGGGATTTACCAGCATCATCGATCCCTGCTCCGGGGAGATATGTTTCGGAAGAGGAGCCGTTTTCATGGCAGATGTTTTCATATAGTCTGCCCAGGTTCCATCCCCACCCTGATCGGGCGAACAGGCCACCCTTTTACCCAATCTGAGTTTTGGAAAGAGTCCGCTCCCCGCTTCTACTACGGTTCCGCTTCCCTCAAGACCGGGTGTAAAAGGGTAGGAGCGTTCCAGATAGCCTCCAGCCATCAGTGCCAGATCGGACGGATTAATGGGCGATGCATCCATCTTTACCACTACCTCGCCCGGTCCGGGACGAGGCACCGCTACTTGTTCAGTTTTTAGTGCACCTCCAGGTTCATGCTGCCTGATGGCAGTCATCTGCTCCGGCAGCTGGTTTTCCCTTGGTTTCATGTTATTGTTTATGGTTTGATTCTCTATTTTTTCTTGACTATCCCGCTGATCAGCTCTGCTGCACCAATCGCCTCCACCTCTTCAATACGGATTACATTTTCGGAAGGAACATCCCACCGCTCTAACACTTCACTGAGCAGCCTCTCCCGAACACTCCATATCTGAATTGGAACCGAAGAGGTTCTTAAGGATTCCAGGCCTTCCAACCAGCCGGAGCCATTCAGCTCCATGGGGCCCACTTCGTCGATGACCACCACATGGGGCTCCTGCACAAGGCATGCCTGGATCCACTCAAAACCCTGTTTGAATGCATCCGGGTTAAACCAGAACCTCCTGTATTTTATCCACTCACCGGTCTCCTGAGCCGAAGCCATTGGCAGCTCCATTCCGGTCGCGATATTTTTCAGTTTGAACCCCGATCTCTCACCTGAATCAAAACTGCCCGGAGAGAGGAATCCACCCACCTTCAGCCCTCTCTTTTTTAACAAATCGACCAGCTCAGAAAGGAAGGTGGTTTTACCCCCCTGTACCGATCCGGTGACCAGGAATATAGTATGTTGTTGCGATGCTTCGCTCATGGATAGACAAAAATACAATATCTAACGGATGGTGTGGCGACCATCAGGCAGAAATGTAATTTCCGGGAGCTGGTTGTCAGAGATAAAGAGTTCGTATGCAGTTTTCAAATCGCTCCAGAGATTCAGCCGGTCCTCATCTTCTCTATGTTCCTGAACCAGCTGGTTGTAATTGTCCTGGCTCAACCTGGCAGGATAGATGGTAACCGGGATACGGGACTGCCCGCTGTTTCCGGCCTCCACGCAGAGGATGTAAAGCTCCTTGATCACACTGTCGGTCAGCGGAATACACCCGATGGTAACGCAGGAGCCGTGGATGCAAATGTTCCCGCCCAGATTTCCCTCCACACCCAGCACCCGGTCCGAACGGTTGGGGTAGTTGATACACATGGATAGGTAGAAATTGCTCCAGGGGTTCCAGGCACTGATGTGATAAAAGCCTTCCGGAATCTGCAGATCGCCCTGCATTCTTTTTGGTCCTGGTAGACCAGAGGTTCGACAGATCTCATAGGTCGTGAGCAACCTGAACTGCTCTTCTCCTTCATTTCTCGTCCACACCTCCAGCTGCTTCTCCTGCTTGAAAACTACCAGGTATAGCTCCATTGCTCCGGGTTCAAGTTCCAGTGATGATAGCATCTGGTTCACATGTTCCCACTTCTCGCTGTAGGCCTCCCTGACGCGTGGGTAAGATTGTTGCGACTCCCTGAATCCCTGCTGGCCATGGCAAATGGCCGCAAAGATGATGAAAAAGAGTAGTGTGACAGATTGTTTTAGCATCAGGGTTTCTCAACATAAAAGTAGGCTGTGGAGAGAATACCCGATCTTTTGGAGTAGGTACGGGGAGCGATATGGACAATCTCCCCGTAACTGGTGAGAATCTTGAACATACTTTTTATAGTGAACTTATTCACATGTTGCCGGTTGCGGTCGCGTATCCCTTTCACCGGAACCGAGATCATCATGGTGCCTCCGGGTGCTGTCTTGGCCCAGAGCTGGTCCAAATACATCTTGTACTCGGTGATATGTTCCAGCACTTGAATGGAGATAACCATCGGGATGGAGTTATCGGGAATCTTCTCCAGGGTTGTATAATATTCGAACCTGTTTCCCTGCTTATCCTTCTCTCCCAGCAGCTCTGTTCTGGCAAATTCCAGGGAGACTTCACTGTGATCGACCAGAATAAACCTTGTGTTTTTCAATTTTCCGGAGAGATATTTCAGATTACCACCCAGTCCACCGCCAAAATCAAGCACCGATTCCGCTTTCTCAAAAATGGGTATAAATCTTAGCAGGTGATCCCCATCGGAGCGGATCTTCTTCTGATCGATATGTTCACTGTAGATATTCTCCCAGAACTGTTTGGTGTTGGGGTTCAGCCGTTTGGATAGTTTATTCAAGGTCTGTATTTTTTTAAGGTTTCAATGGCAGCGGTTTTGATTAGTTTCAGAGCCCGCTCCACATCACTCTCCTCCACATAGGTCTGCCCGATAATCATCCGTAAAGTATAGAGTCCATCTATTTTGGTATGGGTCAGATAGAGCTTGCCCCCTCTGTTGATCTCCTCCAGGAACGCCTCGTTAAGAGGGTTAAGCGCATCCGGGTTCTCCAATCCATCAGGTTGCAAACGGAAACAGGTGAAATTCAGGAACGGCTCCAGGGGAAGATGCATACTCTCCATCTCTGCCAACGCCCGGGAGAAGTTATTGTTCATCCGGATATGAGCCCGGAGTTTCTCACGGATCCCCTCCAGTCCAAAACTCCTGATCACAAACCAGAGCTTCAGCGCCCTGAACCTTCGGCCCAGCGGAACTCCCCAGTCCCGGTAGTCATTAACCACTCCACGCGTTTTGGTCTTCAGGTACTCGGGCAGGATCTCGAAGGTTTTGATCAGCAGTCCGGCATCTTTTACCAGGTAGACCGAACAGTCGAAATTGGTAAACATCCATTTATGAGGATTGAAAACAAAGCTGTCGGCCTGTTCTATTCCTTGGATCATCCACCTCTGTTCAGGAAGCAACAGTGCACTGCCGGCAAAGGCCGCATCCACATGCAACCAGACCCCATATTTCTTGCATATCTCCGCAATCTCCTTCAGCGGATCCACAGCTACCGTACCCGTGGTGCCGATTGTCGCTACCACCGCACACGGTTTCAGACCCGCTTCCAGATCCTCCCGGATCCTTGCCTCCAGCTCTGAAGGGTCCATTCTCAACTGCCGGTCCACCCCGATTTTCACCAGGTTCCTTCGGCCAATTCCACAGACTCCAACTCCCTTTTCGATGGAGGAGTGGGTCTCCTCCGAACAGTATACCCTGAGGTTTTGTGGCACTCCCTCCTCATTGGAACGAAACCCTGTGGCCACCTCTCGTGCAGTGATCAGCGAAACCAGTGAGGCAGAGGAGGCACTGTCCTGTATCACCCCTTCAAAATTTCCGGGGATACCCATGGCATCGCGCAGCCACTCCATCATCCGCTGCTCCAGTTCGGCCGCAGCAGGGGAGGTTTCCCAGATCATGCACTGCGTCCCCATGGCCGAGGTGACCGATTCGGCAAGGACCGATTCCACCGAAGAGTTGGCTGGGAAATAGGCATGGAACCCTGGATGCTGCCAGTGGGTCATTCCCGGGAGGATGATGCTGTCCAGATCCTTCATGATCTGCTCCATGGGTTCGGAGTGCAGTGGGGCCTCTCCCGGAATGGCATTGTAGATATCGCCCGGCGATACCTTTGATTTCACCGGGAAAGATTTGATGTTATTCATGTACTGGTCGATCCAATCGATCACAGGGCCGGCCTCTTTTTTAAAATCTTTCGGGTTCAGCATAACGTTCAAATGAATTTAATGATCATAGCTGATAAATGTATCAGCCAGACGATTCGCAGCATCGGGATTATACCTGAACCACAGTTCGGGTTCGATGAGCTCCAGCTCAGAAATGGCCAGCTGGTTCTGGTTGTCCCAGACAGCATCGACCCTGGCATACAAGGGCTGTTGTTTACAATGCGACACCACCGCTTCAGCAAATGCAATCTCCTCTTCTGAAGCATTGTATGGGTGCACCGTTCCGCCAAAATCGTCCTGCACCCTGAAATCACCACTCCTGGCCTTTTTCAGGATGGCGTGGGTAAATTTGCCGCCGATGACAACAAACGACACCTCTCCTTTTTCCGGTACCTGATGCTGAAACTCCTGGATCATCATGGCCTCTTTGACCACCAGATTGCGGAAAATATTCTCATATCTGTCACTCTTCCCGGGTGTGAAACGGTAGGTGTGGCGCGCCGCTCCGCTTACCACTGGTTTCAGAATGATTTCACTCCAGCCCGTTTCAGCGGTCAGCTCTTTCAATGATTTTTGATCTCCCTTTTCCATAAACCGGGTGGGGGGGATATGGACCCCTTTTTCTGCCAGTTCCAGCAGATAGTGCTTATCCAGGTTCCACCGCACTGTTTCATAGGGATTGAGCATGGAGGTATGGTCTTTGACACTTTCCAGCCAGCGGTCAAACTCAGGGAAGCGGTCAAAATAGTCCCAGGTACTCCGGAACAAAATGTAGCGGGTGTCGCTCCAATCCACTTCAGGGTGATCCCAGTTGATGCGTCTAACCTTCAGACCTCTCTTTTCCAGTGCCGTCTGTACCAGCCGGTCCTCCTGCATAATACTCTCAATATGGGGAGTACGCTTCAGGGCACCCAGG
>JAGLTY010000143.1 GCA_023135025.1 Bacteroidales bacterium
AGGGCCGAAATCCCATCCAGGATCATCCGGAAAAACAGGGTTCTGCCACGACCCCGGGCAGGCAGGTTTTTGTAGAGCAGCAGCAGGTTGTTTCTGAAGTTGAGAAATGTCTTCAAGGGATCTCCTCTCTGCAGGGTGGCTCCTCCCACATGGTATACGGTAGAGGTGGGGATAAACCGGATCCGGTACCCCATACGCTGGAGCCTCCAGCAGAGATCAATCTCCTCCATATGGGCAAAAAACTGTTCGTCCAGTCCCCCCGACTCCCTGTAGAGATCCGATCGGATCATCAGGCAGGCACCTGAACCCCAGAAGAGATCGGTGGCATCGTTATACTGGTCCATATCCTCCTCCAGGTGGTCGAAGATGCGTCCCCGGCAGAAGGGGTAGCCGTATCTGTCCATATATCCGCCAGCGGCCCCGGCATATTCAAAATGTGACCTGCGTTTGAAGTCCATGAACTTGGGGGTACAGGCGCCCACCGTTTCATCTTTCTCCATCAACTCCAGCATCGGCTCCAGCCATCCTTCGGTGACCTCAATATCGGAGTTTAACAGCAACATATACTTGGCGCTGACCTGCTCCATGGCCCGGTTATATCCCCCGCTGAATCCGTGGTTCTTCTCCAGATCAATGATCCGGATATCGGGATACTCCTTTTTGATAAACTCCAGGGAGTCGTCGATGGAACCGTTATCCGCCACAACAATCTCCGCGCGGTGATGGGTGGTGTGGCGAACCAGGGCAGGCAGGAATTGTTCCAGGTGCTGCCTGCCGTTCCAGTTCAGGATGACAATGGATACCAGTTTCATGGTGTGAGCATGATTTTCCGGATGACAGACTGGAACTCGTTGAAAATATTACTGTTGGAACAGATGATATGCTCACCAAAGAGGGGATCTGTATGGCCCGCAAAGTCGGAGATTGCCCCACCGGCCTCTTGAACCAGGAGTATACCTGCTGCGATATCCCAGGGACTGAGTCCATACTCATAGAACCCGTCATACCGGCCGCAAGCCACATAGGCGATGTCGGTAGCAGCGGAACCAAGTCTCCGAAGTCCATGGGAGTTTTTCATAAAATGGTCCATGCTCTGCATAAACTGCTCCAGGTATTTGAAATTGGTATAGGGGAACCCGGTGGCAATCAGGGACTGTTCAACGGAAGGGGCCACGCTAACCCTGATCGCTTTTCCGTTGAGCCAGGCACCTCCACCTTTCCAGGCATAAAAAAACTCATCCAGACCAAATTCATAGACAATGCCGGCCACCACCTCACTGTTTTCTGTGAGCCCCACACTGATGGCGAATGGAAAAACGCCGTGAATAAAGTTGGTGGTGCCATCCACCGGATCGATCACCCAGTTATACCTGTCTCCCCGTCTGTTGCTTGTTCCCTCCTCGGCGATAAAACCCGCCTCGGGCAACAGCTCTGAAAGTCCCGATACCAGGATATGTTCTGCCTCTTTATCGACTTCAGTGACGAAATTTTGTCTCCCCTTCTCTTCAATGACCAGTTCTTCCCTCTTCTCGTGCCGCTCCCTCACATAGGCAGCTGCCGTTTTCACAACCTCCATGGCACTGAAACATATCTCTTTATACTGCATGCGACTCCCCTTATACTTTGCGATGCAAAGTAAGCTAAAATTTCATTACCAGCAGGTCGGCCACTACGAACGTACTACCCCCGGTGAAGATCATATCATCGGCTCCTGCCTCTTTTTGTGCGGCCCGGTAGGCTTCCTCCACATTGGGGAAGGGGATTCCTGTTAATCCATGTTCCGTGGCGCGTTCAGTGAGCCCCGCTGGATCCATGGACCGGGGTACACTGGAGCGGGCAAAATAGTATGTGGCCTCCTGAGGGAGCAGGGGGAGAACCGAATCGAGGTCTTTGTCGCTCACCATTCCCCAGACCATATGGAGCCTTTTCCATGGAATCTGCATAATCTGTCTGATGACAGCGGTGATTCCGTCCGCGTTATGAGCCGTATCGCAAATGCTTCGTGGATTGTGACCGATGGTCTGCCACCTTCCAGTGATCCCGGTCGATCCAATGACTGAGGCGAATCCATCCTGGATTTGAGTTTCACTGATCTTCCAGTTAAGCTTTTGCAGCTGCTCCAGGGCGGTGAATGCTGTGATGATATTCTCCTGCTGGTACTCCCCGGTAAGATCACAGCTAACTGTTCTTGTGGAAGGATCGCCTGGTTTTCCGATCCTTAACTGCATGCTTCCATCCCTGTTCAGGGTCCGAAATCGCGGTTCGTAGATCTGGTTGGCACAGACGACCGCTGCATCTCTCTCCCGGGCTATGGAGAGTAGCACCTTATCAGTGGGCGCTTCGGCCCGCCCGATGACCAGCGGCACCTTCTCCTTGATGATCCCACCTTTCTCCCTGGCGATGGAGGTGGGTTGGGTTCCCAGGAATTCGGTATGATCCAGAGAGATATTGGTAATGACCGATAGCACGGGTGTAATAATATTGGTGGAATCGAGCCTGCCTCCCAGTCCGGTCTCAATAACGGCCACATCCACCTGCTCCCTGGCAAAATAGTCAAAAGCCATGGCTACGGTCATCTCAAAGAAAGAGGGTTGAACTTCCTTGATCACCTCCTGGTTACCGGTCACGAACCCGGTGACCTCATCCTCCGGGATGGGTTGCCCGTTGATTCTGATCCGCTCCCTGAAATCGAGCAGGTGGGGAGAGGTGTATAGCCCGGTTTTGAATCCGGAGGCCTGCAGCACTGAAGCGAGCATATGGCTCACTGACCCTTTGCCATTGGTTCCGGCCACATGGATGGTGGGATAGTTACGGTGGGGGTGCCCGAACCAGGTATCCAGTCTGAGAGTGTTATCCAGGTTGCTCTTATAGGCCGCCTTCCCCTGCCGCTGGTACATGGGCAGGGTGGTGAAGAGAAATTCGATGGCTTCCCGGTAGGTCATTCCTGGAAAAAAGGCTTTTCCCAGCCGTTGCTCCTTACTTTTTCGGCATGGAACCGTTCCGGTCTTGGTTTTTGCTCTTCGGGATAACCCAGGGCCACAAGGGCAAAGGGTTTTACATGGGAGGGAAGGTGCAGCAGCCTGGAGAAGGATCTCTTTCTCTCTTCCCTGGGGTGCAGCCCCACCCAGCAGCTGCCCAATCCCAGGGTTTGGGCCGCCAGCAAAATATTCTGAGTGGCGGCACCACAGTCGACCACCCAGTACCCGTCGTCGTGTTGCAACTGCTCATCGCCGCAAACCACCACCGCATGGGAAGTGGTTTGCAACATCCTGGCATGGGGGTGTATCTCCATGATCTTTTCCATCAGAAAGGGATCATCGATAACCACAAAATGCCAGGGCTGCATATTTACTGCAGAAGGGGCATACATGGCGGCAGTCAGAATGGCCTTCATCTCCTTGTTGCCAATCTTCTGACTGGTATACCGGCGGATGCTTCTCCTGTCGAGGATATAGTTAAGTTTCTCCATCTTCATAACGGTTCATAACTGTGTGTAAAATTTGGTTCAATGTGAATAATTTGATGGCTCACGGGGGACAAAAAATCTTATTTTTGAAGCCAGATACATATACACCTTTACTCGATTCTTACCGAAGTAAAGTTAGCGTAATGGGAGGGGAAATATGGCAACTGCAGTGAAAAAAGTTCGCAAGATCTTCGTTCTGGATACCAATGTCTTGCTTCACGACTACAAAAGCATTCACAATTTTGATGAGCACGATATCGTGGTGCCCATCACTGTGTTGGAGGAGCTGGACCGGTTTAAGAAGGGAAACGACATTATCAATTTTCATGCCCGGGAGTTTACCAGGGAGCTGGATAAACTCAGTGGAGATAAGCTCTTTAATGGCGGATTGTCACTGGGCAGGGGGAAAGGGAAACTGAGTATCTGTACGGGTCAGCAACCGTCCGAACAGCTCTCCACTTCGTTCCCCGAGAACACGCCCGATCACCGGATACTGGCCATTGCAGAGTACCTCCACCTTAAGAGTGGTACCTCCAGGCCCGTGATCCTGATCACCAAGGATATCAACCTGAGGATGAAGGCCAAATCACTGGGGATCATGTCGCAGGACTATCACAACGATATGGTCCAGAATATCGAAGATATCTACGAGAATGTGAAATCCAGCGATGTGACGGACGATACTGTTATCTCCGATATGTACGAGTCCATGGAGGGTGTTCCGGTGAAGCGTTTCGGGCTCACAAAGCCCCCCCTGGCACACCAGTATTTCATCTTCAGAAACGACTCCAAGAGCGGACTGGGCCATTATGATCCCTTTAACAAGGTGGTGAACCGGGTGGAAAAGACCCGGACCTATGGTATCGATCCGCGCAATGCCGAACAGACTTTTGCCCTGGATGCACTGCGCCGGCCGGAAGTTCAGCTGGTGGCCCTTACCGGTAAGGCAGGTACAGGAAAGACATTGCTGGCGCTTGCTGCAGCCATTCACCAGCGGAAAATGTATACCCAGATTTTCCTGGCCAGACCCATTGTTCCCCTTGGTAACCGCGATCTCGGGTACCTGCCGGGCGATGTAGATGAAAAAATCGGGCCTTTTATGCAGCCGCTGTTTGATAATCTTTCGGTGATCAAGCAGAAGTTCAAGATCCAGAGCAAGGAGCACTCACGTATTGAGGAGATGCAGCAGACCGAAAAGCTGCTGATCACTCCGCTTGCTTATATTCGTGGGCGAAGCCTCTCCAGGGTCTTCTTTATTGTGGATGAAGCACAGAACCTGACTCCCCATGAAGTCAAAACCATTATTACCAGGGCAGGAGAGGGAACCAAGATGATCTTTACAGGCGATATACAGCAGATCGATTCTCCCTATCTCGACACCAAATCCAATGGGCTAACCTATCTGGCCGACCGCATGAAGGGTCAGGATATTTTCGCCCATGTACACCTGGTCAAAGGGGAACGCAGCTACCTGGCCGACCTGGCCAGTAACCTGCTTTAGAACTGATCATTACACCGGGATAATGAAACGAAATCTATTGATTATACGGCACGGTAAGTCGAGCTGGGACCATGAGGGCCTGGATGATATTGACCGTCCCCTTGCTGAACGGGGAGTACGGAATGCCGGGGAGATGGCAGAGAGGCTGAAGGCTCTAAAATTGGTGCCACAACTGATTCTGTCGAGTCCGGCCAGCAGGGCCCTGAATACCGCCCTGATTATGTCAAAGAGCTGGGGTGTCGGTCCGGAGAATTTGCAGATCCATGATCCCCTCTATATGGCCTATACTTCAGAGATAGAGCAGGTGGTATCTGGTGTCTCTGCGGAGATCAGGAACCTGGCCATTTTTGGCCACAATCCCTCTTTTACATTGTATGCCAATCAGTTCCTGGAAGTGCTATTGGATAACCTTCCAACAGCCGGGGTGGTGGTAGTGACGCTGGAATCGGAAAGTTGGGACGGAATTGGACAGAAAAATGTAAAGGAAAGCTATGTGGATTATCCAAAAAGAAAATAGCAGGATGGCGAAGCCTATGATTGAGGTTACCTGTGCAATCATTCTGGACGGGGAGAGGGTACTTGTCACCCAGCGAAGCGACGAGATGCCACATCCGTTGAAATGGGAGTTTCCCGGGGGGAAACTTAAACCGGGAGAGACCCCCGAGGGTTGTATCATCAGGGAGATCAGGGAGGAGCTTGGTGTGGAGATTTCTGTACGGCAACTGCTCCCTTCTGTAAAGCATACCTATAGTAATAACATTGTTAAGCTGATCCCTTTTGTTTGCATAGTCAAGCATGGAGATATCAGCCTGTTGGAACACAGGTCGTACCGCTGGGTGCAGCGTTCAGATCTTGATCAGCTCGACTGGCTGGAGGCAGATGTTGAGGTAGTTGAATTGCTGAATCGATACTGCTAGTTTAACTGGTTCCCGATCCAGTC
>JAGLTY010000144.1 GCA_023135025.1 Bacteroidales bacterium
ATGCATTCATTTTAATGTTTGTAGGATTGTGGGGAGCGATTCTTCAATTTGTAGCCTTCTGGGTCATCCTCTTTACCGGGCGCTATCCCCAGAGTATGTTTGAATTTCAGGTGGGGCTCATGAAGTGGAGCCTGCGTGTCAGTGCCAGGATGTATAATGTATCGGACGGGTACCCTGCCTTCGGGGTGAAATCGACCGATGAATATACCGATCTGGTGGTACCCTATCCCGAAAAGGTAAGCAGGGGACTGACCCTGCTCAGGCTTTTTTTTGGGATCTTCTATGTCTACCTGCCACATGGGTTCATCCTGATGTTCAGGGCCTGGTTTGTGGGTATCCTGACTTTCCTTGCCTGGTGGGTCGTACTGTTCACCGCCAAGTATCCGGATTTTATGTTTGACTGGGTGACAGGCCAGATTCGCTGGCAGATGAGGGTGAACCTCTACATGATGTACATAACCGATACCTATCCTCCCTTCACAGGCGATGAGTTGCCGGATGAGGGGTAGTGGGTTTTTAAAATAGACAGGCATAGGGATGAAATACCACGAGCTGCCCCAGCCCGATCAGATCGAGACCAGGGTCAAAGAGGATGCCATGGGGGCATACTTCATGATGTTTGCCACGTCAGCAATCGGCATCCCCCTGCCCTTATTGAACCTTGTGGCAGCCATCATCTACTATTATGTGAACCGTAGTAAGGGGAAATTCGTTCAGTTCCACACCCTGCAGTCGCTCTATTCCCAGATTCCAGTTACCCTGCTGAATTCGGGGCTTGTGGCATGGACCATTGTCAATTTTGTCGGGGATCTGAATTTCACCAGTTTCTACTGGGGATACCTGGTGATGGTGGCCACTGCCAACCTGGTCTACTTTATCTTTAGCATTGTTGGAGCGGTGAAGGCCAGGAAAGGGGTCTTTTACTATTTCCTTTTTTTCGGAAAGGTCGCCTATCACCAGGTTTATCAAATCAGACCGGAGAGGGATTCTGCCACTCTAAGGAACAGGCCTCCCGGTCGGTAACATATTTGAAATGCAAAGATCTATTTTAAGGGACCTGCTGGTCCTGCTGGGAGTTTTCGGACTCATCTGGCTGGCCTTCTCACTCTTTTCCTATCCTGAGGATCCGCAACTACTGAGTATCGAAAAAGAGGAGAGACTGGGGGAAGCCTATGTGGATCTGATCCTGCTTAATCCCATGTTCAGGGAGTTTGAAAACAGACAGGTCGATTCGGCCATCAGGGTCATTGGAGATCGCCTGGAGGGGGGGCTTCACGATTCAGAATATAACTACCGTTTTGTGGTGTTTGATAGCGAGATGATCAACGCTTTTACCGTTCCGGGCGGGAACATTCTTATCTCTACCGGCCTCATCGGATTCTGTGATACCCCGGAGGAGCTTGCATCGGTAATGGCGCATGAAATGGGGCATGTGGAGGAGCGGCATGTGCTCTCCCGGCTGGTAAAAGAGCTTGGTATTGAGATCCTCACATCGGGCGATCAATATGTGATCGGGGAGGTGACCGGGCTACTCACCTCCACCAGTTTTGACCGGAAGCAGGAGGAGGAGGCCGACCTGTTTGCAGCGCACCTGCTGGAAGAGTCTGCTATTGAACCACGAACCCTGGCTACTCTGTTCAGGAAGCTGGAGGAGGAGATGGATAATGAGCTGATGAAACACTTTGAGATCATCTCCACCCATCCCAACTTTCGTTTCCGAATCAGGGAGGCGCTCTCCTTTAAGCCAGCAGAGGATTTCGAAGCGAAACCCATTGAACTGGATTGGGAGGAGATAAGGGGCGAGCTTTAGTAAAAAATATTAACTTTGCGCTCCACAATGGCCTCATAGTTTAACAGGATAGAACGTGGGATTCCGGTTCCCATGGTGGGGGTTCGAGTCCTCCTGAGGTCACACTACTTTTTTTTGCCCTGATCCGATCAGGGCTTTTTTTTCTCCTTGCGCAGAAATTTCACAATTGCTTTTAACTGTTGATATTTCATTGAAGAGGCAGTTTGTTTTTTGCATAATTTCACTACCAAGAATTTGATACAATTTTTTGACCGATTTTATGGCTGCTGAATTTCTCTCATCTGTAGGGACATCATACCAGATTGATCGCCTGATTTCTGAGGCAAACAATGAAATAGTTTTTTGTGCCCCGGTGATGAAATTGCATGAGAGCGTGATTCTGAGGTTTCAGCAGGCCGATCAGCGGAATGTCCGTATTACCCTGTTATACGGAAAAGAGCGTAACCAGATCAGGGGCCAGCGCTGGTTCAAGGAGTTCAAGAACCTGAGGATCCTCTACCATGATAAACTCAATTCGTTTCTCTTCAGAAATGAAAAGGAGATAATCCTTACATCCATGGGCCTTTTAGATTTGAGTGGCAGCCTGTACAGGGATATGGGTCTGCTAATATCCAAATTGAGGGACAGGAAGGCTTATGAGGATGGTATTTATGAACAGGAGCTGTTTATTGAGCATGCAGAGGAGGTGTTTGCGGGTGCCAATTACGAGAAGATTGAAGATATCACGCGGCCTGATGAGATTATCAGGGACATGCCTTACCTGAGCTATTTTGGTATTGAGGAGAGGGTCCTGGAAAATGGTAAAGTGAGGGCTCCCAGTGGCAAGTTGTATATTCCCGAGATGGAATTCTATAATGACGGAACCATCAAGTTCCAGGGATTTAAAAAGACACGTCAGCGTCATGGGGAGTGGGTCTTCTATACATATGAAGGATTTGTCAGGGAGGTGGTGATCTATGAAAACGGAAGCTACGTGGATAAGATCTACTGTGATTATGAAAATCCGGCAAAACCGATCTCCAAGTACTACTTGCTCTTTGGTATCGGGAACTCGGTAAAGAAGCTTTACGACAAAAACATCAGTGAACTCTACTTCGATAGTTCCATAGAAAAGTATACCGGGTTTGATAAAACCAAGCTCTTCTATCACATAGAGCGATTCATTAAGAAGCGTTCCATCTTTTATCAACCGGAGACCTTCCAGGATATGGTTGATCAGCTATACGCCGCCCTTTACGAATAGAAACTTCGCCATACGTATTTCAGGACGAGACAGATAGGGAAAAAAAAGAGGGCAACCCGTGTGGGTGTGCCCTCTGTATGATTGGATTTTCTCCGGTTATCTTTGTCTTCCCTGCTCTCTGTACTCCTTACGGGCCGAGTAGTTGATGATCAGCGCTTTGGCACGCCTGAGCGCCCGCTTCACATCATCCACCTTACCCATGGGGATGTTTTCATCGATTCGAAGCGACATAACCATTTTATTCTTGTCAGCTTCCGGGAGTTTTTCCCTCTCAAACAGTACAAAGTCCTGGATCGACTCATAGGGGATACCCTCTACACTCACCAACTTGTCATTAAGTTGAATCAGGGGTTCGGTTCCATACAATTTGGCCACGTGTGCAATGGGGCGTCCGATGTATATATAACTAACAAGGGATTTCTTCTCCAGCTTCTTTACCTCTGTGGCCTCAGGTACTTTCACTTTTACCTGAACCTCGGTTTCCCTCATTGTTGTTGCCACCATGAAAAAGAACAGAAGCATGAAAACAATGTCAGGAAGGGATGAGGTGTTGATCGATGGAAGACCTTTCCCTTTTTTTCTTGTGAATTTAGACATTAGTTACGTCCTCCTATGTTTTTGGGTTCCGACTCAGAAATATTCATCTTATAGATCTTCCGGATTCCTGATTGAATCTCCTCTTCGATAGGATTTGCTATATTCAGATCTGCGTATTCCTTATCAAAGTAGAGCTTGCAGAAGTCGTTTCTCAACGTGTTCACGGCTGCCACCAACTCGTTCTGCACCTGCAGATATTTCCCGTAGGTGGTTGAACGGTCGTTTTGAAGCGAAATCACCCCTTTTGAGACCTTGCCCCTCCACATCCCGTCGGGGGGAAGTAGAGATGAGGCGCCCGGAGGAAACTGCACTTCAGTAAAATCCATGACCGGCAGATCTTCTTTGTTCAGCGGGTTGGTAAAGAACTCAATGGTCTTGTCTTTTAAAATAAGCCTGTCCATTACTTCACCTCCCACCATCAGCAGGTCGCTTCGGTTGAGAAGTACCACCAGTACATTCCTCTTGTTTACCCTTACTTCGACATCTTCCTGTTCTGGATCGGGTTCAGGAGGCAACAGCCTGGTGATCCCGGTATCAGTGTCCATGGTGGTGGTAACCAGGAAGAATATTAACAGGAGAAAGGCGATATCCGCCAGTGATCCTCCATTTACTTCCGGTGTTGATCTTGCCATCGGTTTTTGTTTTTCTAGTGATTCTTATTTGAATGCCCTTGAAACAATGGCATAGAGAATTGACCCCAGGGCCAATCCAAAAAGCATATATGTCACAAATAGGACTGTATCGATCATCTTCAGGGTTCCCGGATCGCTGTTTTCCGTTCCTGTGTAACCAATGATATTAATGGTTGTGTCGCTAGACAGCAGGTATGAAACGATCACAAGCACTGCAGCACCGGCAAGTACTACCAGTAAGCTGACCAGGGCCTTGGGATTGGAGATTACAGCAATAAGCGGGAACACGATAGAAGCAATGAGTGTGATGAGCAAAAGGATATAGGCCCATACCAGCGAAATGTCGGTACGGAACCATACCATGTATTCCCATCCTGAAAGAACATTCTTCAGATTTGTTACCGAAGTATCATATACCTCAGCTGTGGTAATTGCATCTCCCTCATCTTCTGCCACTTCCATGCCTTCAGCCTCCACTGAGCCCTCAGTTGTGTCAACGACGGGCAATGGAGCAATCGGAGTCATAATTACAGGAGTTAGTGCCTCTGTCACCTTCAGGTCAAGCGCATCATAATCGAGCGTCTTGGGACTGATGTAGAAGAACAACATCACCAGCAAGGAGATTCCTGCAACCACCCACAATATGATTTTTGTTATTTTAGAAAAAGCCATAGCTTCTTATTTTTTAAGATTTTGTTTTACCAACATGTCTACAAGTGAGATAGAAGCATCTTCCATCTTATTGACAATACCGTCAATCTGAGACACCAGGTAATTGTAGAAAATCTGGAGGATAATAGCTACCATCAGACCGGTAACTGTGGTAATCAGGGCGATCTTAATACCACCCGCTACAACTGTTGGAGAGATATCTCCCTGCTCCTGAATTTTATCAAATGCATCGATCATACCGATTACTGTTCCCATGAAACCAAGCATAGGAGCGATGGCGATAAACAGTGAGATCCATGAGAGATTTTTCTCGAGGAGACCCATCTGTACACTACCATAGGATACGACTGATTTTTCAACCACATCGATTCCTTCATCAACTCGATCCAGACCCTGGTAAAAGATACTGGCAACAGGTCCGCGGGTGTTTCGGCACACCTCTTTGGCAGCTTCAACCCCGCCATCATTCAGTGCTTCTTCCACAGCGCCAAGGAGCTTGTCAGTATTGGTTGTGGCCAGGTTCAGGTAGATGACCCTTTCAAAAGAGAGAGCCAAACCGAAGATCAATGTCAGAAGTACGGCGCCCATAAAGCCGGCACCACCTTCAATGAATTTGGTCTTCAGGGTGGTGTGCAGTACAGCAAGTCCACCTTCTTTTTCGGCAGCTACTGGCTCTACAGCAGCCACTGGCTCAGTTACAACCTCTTCAGCAACCTGTGTGGTATCTTCAGCAGCAGGAGTTTCCGTTGTTTCATCCTGTGCAAAGATCGATGCTCCCATAAAAAGCATCCCGAATACGGCTATCAATGCAAATAATTTTTTCATGGTGTTGTTTGTTTGTTTTACTTTATTGTTTAACGTGAATGTTTCCTTAATAGGTCAATGATTTATACTATTTATCACAAATATACAATTTGTTAAAGAACATTGCGGAGAGAGAGGGA
>JAGLTY010000145.1 GCA_023135025.1 Bacteroidales bacterium
CCAGGCAGTTGACCTTCTCAATGGTGTACTGTCCCGAACCGGTGGTATCTTCATCCTCGCCCAGTCCCAGTTCCCGCTTCATGGAGTCGTAAACCTGGCCGGAACCCTTCACGTGACAGGCTGTTCCCACACACACTTTGATGATGTGCTCTCCTGCCGGCTGGAACCTGAACTGGGAGTAGAAACTGGCCACGCCCACAATCTGCGCCGGTGTGATCTCAGAAATCTCACATACCCTGCGCAGCGCCTCCTCCGGAAGGTAGTTGTAACGCTCCTGGATAGCCTGCAGTACCGGGATCACAGCATGCTGTGCTCCCCCCAGCTCCTGCACTATCGCATCTATATCATTTATCTCAAAATCCACCTTATCTAACCAATAACTATTAACCATTAATGCTTGCGCAGCAACCGAGCTTGCGAGCTCAGCGCAGCTAACCTATTTTCCAATACAATAGAGGTGCTCCTCCCCCCTGATGTAAATCACTCCGTCGGCAAAAGCCGGCACGGCAAATCCCTCTTCACCCAGCTCCGGTTCGGCAATAATGGTCCCCGTGGCATCGGCCTTCAGGATATGTGTCACGCCACCCATATCCATGATATATAGCTTTCCATCTGCAATCATGGGCGAAGAGTAAAATCCATCGTTAAACTCCTTTTCAAATTTCTTCTCTCCGGTTTTGGTATCGTAACAGACCAGCACACCGTAACTGGTGGCCGTATAGAGCAGTCCGTTGTAAGCAACCGGACTGGATGCCTCGGCGAGGTACTCATCATTCTCCCATGTATACTCTGCATCCGGTTTGGGCTCCACGGCAACCAGCCTGGCATACTCATTGGTAGCGAATACCAGTCCGTCCCCATAGGCAACAGAGGCCCCTACCTCTCCCATCATCGCCTCCACTTTCCAGAGTTCGGCGCCTGTTTCCAGATCATGTCCCGACACATAGGGATCTGCAGTGGTAACCACCTGGATCTTTCCCTCTACCTCAATCAGGGCCGGAGATGCCCATGAGATATGTACCGGTCGCTCCACATCCCAGACCGTCTCGCCCGTAGCGGAATTCAGGGCCAGCATTCTTCCCTTTGAATTGGTATCGTACTGTACCAGCACCTTGTTGTCCCACACCTGGAGCGATGATGAGTGTCCGTAGTGGTTGTTGGGTACCCCCAGGTTACGGCCCCATACCTGGTTGCCATTCATATCAAAGGCCACCACATCGCCGGTGGCAAATATGGCGTATACCCTGTTGCCGTCAACCGCCATGGTGGGAGCCGCCAGTCCTGTGTCGTCGGTCACCCTGGGTGGTGATGCCGGAGATCCTGCGATCCCGGTTACCTCCTTCTCCCACAACAGCTGTCCGGTATGCCGGTTGTAACAGGTCACCACCCTGGATTGAGCATCTCCTCCCGATATAAAAATTTTATCTCCCCAGATGACGGGTGAGCTATATCCGGGTTTTGAGGATGCCACTTTCCATTTGATATTCTCACCGGTAGAACCGTTCCACGCCTCCGGTATGTTCTTGTGGTACGAAATTCCCAGTCCCATATATCCCCGGAAGGTGGCCTGGTTCTTTTTGAAATCTTCCCTGTTGAACCGGACCTGAGTTGTTGCCGCTTTCACCTGAGCTCCTGAAGGCTCACCGTCCGAAGCCTCGTCTGTTGCAGCTTCAATGTCGGTTTCACTATTCATCTCGGCCACTGGTTCCGTTTCAACAGCCTCATCGCTTGCCTCAGTGCCTGCATCCTGCGCCGGAAACAGTTCGATCACCTCCACATCACCCTGATCCTGACCGGTCTCGGCCACAACACCCATCTCCTGGTACTCCTTCAAATAGTCATTGGTCAGGAAGCCGGCCACCAGCGCTAATCCCAGGATCAATCCACCGGCCATCATCAGCCAGTACTGAGCATTGGCACGCCCCCTCAGCAACTCTTCGGTTACCTTCCCGGGTTCTTCGATCCGGGCCCTCAGATCGGTATATATCTTCAGTGAAACGGCCAGTACAATTCCTCCTATCAGCATCAGCCAGGTACCGGTTTTCACCTGCCAGCGACTGGTAAAATAGGCTTTCCGGGCCAGCAGGTCGAAGCTGCGGATCTCCTCCTTCAGCTCCTCATTACCAGGCTCACTGGCCAGTCGTTCCACCAGCGCCTCGATGGTTTTACTCTCCAGCGGCTCATGCTGTTTCATATGCCAGAAATTCAGAATCAGCAGCAGGGCCACCACCCCACAGAAGATTCCGGAAATCAGCGCCACCCTGTGGGCCAGTTCTATTTTCTGTTCCTGATCCATATCTCTTTTCATACTTTTAACTTTCTACTGTTGACTTGTGATGTTCCACCGGACAGTAGTCCATGCACCTGCCACATGAGAAACAGTCGCCCTTATGGGGCTCGTAATCCTCCCTGCGGCGGAACACCACCTGGTTCATCAGGGTAATGCCCAGTACCAGCCCCACAAATCCGCCCATGGCCATGCTCCCTTTTCTGAATTTCTCCCTGATCACTGCGGCTTGTTCCACCAGTTGCTCAAAGGTATCGCCCGATTCCAGGAATGCCTGGATATCCAGGTTCTCCTCATCTTCTCTTAGTTCGGGATTACTGATCATCAGCTCGGCCAGGTAGACATCAGGATGAACACGACTCATAAAGACGTGCGACTTCGCCCCGATCCATCCACCCACTATGGTCAGCAGCGGGATCAAAGCGATATAGAGGATAAATCTTCTCAGGTTCTTCCGTGCGACCTCCGGTGCCCTGTAGCTCTGTTCAACCGGAACTTCGATGGCATCGAAGGGACAGGAGTCCTCGCATAGTTTGCACCTGATACACTCCGAAGGTGTAATGCTCATGTGCCATTTTGAAAATTTTGACATCCATCCCAGCAGTACGCCGTATGGACAGAAGATGCGACAGTAGGGCCTGGCATAGAACATCCCAAGAAAGAGAAAGGTGATGCCCAGGAAAATCATCAGGAAAGGTCCGTCCATCCTGAAGATTCCCACAAACGGATCGTACCGGCAGATAAGAAAGTCGCTGCCCGTGGCTGCAAACAGCACCGAGACCGCCAGGTAGATCACCGGGATAAAGCCGAGGGTCTTCCTGATCCAGCTGGGGATGGAGATGGGTTGAATCACCAGCAGGTCCTGAATGGCTCCCAGCGGACATGCCGATGCACAGAAGACTCGACCAAAAAAGAGCGCAAACAGTAGCGGCAGGACGAAAAAGAGCAGTGCCGTTATGGAGATGGCATAACCGGAATCGAAGATGGAGAGTGCCACATTCTGAATGGCCCCGATGGAACAGATGCATCCATCGCGGTAGAACCCAAAATAGATCAGCGAAAAAACAGAGAGCCAGAGCAGACCCCGCCGCGATCGTTTTCGAATGGCCAGCCACGATGCCAGGGAGAGAACCGCCAGCAGTACCAGCACATCGAAATACTCCAGTGCCATGGCCCTGGGCTCGGGGGTAGTTGGACTGGGCTGCATATATCCGGTCTCAAACTCCGGTTTGGGGAATCGTTGCTGCGCATGCAGGAAACTGCCTGTCAGCAATATCAATGTAACAAGAACCAGTGCAACGCGGGGAATTCTCTTGATCATATCAGCCCTCCTCCTCACTGGTGAAACTACCTCTAATAATATATGGATCACTGACCGGTACCCGGCTGATGGCATCGGACGGACAGACCGAGGCAATGGAGCACTGGTTACAGTTGAGACAGAGGTCATGCCTGATCTGCAGGTGCAGTGAGCTGTTTCCAAAGGCGGCACACCCTTTCACACATTTGGCGCAGCCGATGCAGAGCTCCTCATCAATGATATATTCAAAAAAGGGCTCCTCGATAAATCTGCGCTGGATGGCTGCAGTGGGACAGAGCTGATTCTCGGCACCGGTTTCCAGCTTGGCCCCAGGTTTGAAGTAGCCCCCGCAAAGATCACAATAGCCGCACAGGTCGTAGGCATGCACACACTTTACTGCCGACTCTGCCCTTACACAATCTGTGGCACAACGCCCGCACTGGGTACATTTTAAGGGGTCTATCTGCCACACATAATCCTTTCCCGTAGCGGAACGCTTCAGGGTAAAAGCAGCTGTGCCCACAACGGAGACCCCCAGGGCGAGCCTCACCCCATTGTTGATGAAGTCCCTCCGGTTATAACCTTTATCCCTGCTTTTATCCTTCTTATCCATCTTTACGCTCCATTTCTGCTTCAGCCAGCTGGCACTTTGACAATTTCCTGCAATTTTTGCACTGGAAGTTTGCCGAACACTGTCTGTCCCGGACTACCTGCCGCCGCGATACCAGCACCCCGGTCACCATGGCCAGTCCCCCGAGCAGGATTCCCCTGCCTGTTTTCTCTATAAAGTTTCGCCTGTTCATTCCTCTTTCTCTTTCGGTTCAAAAACCCTCACCATGTCGTTCTCAAAATCGAGCACATAGATCACATCGTTCTCATCCACACACACCTCCGGAGCCGTCCCCTTCTCTCCGTTAAACAGGTCGTTTGGCGCCACCACACTCATGAGTTTTCCCGACTGGTCGTAGATCTTGATACGTACAAGCCCCTTCTCACTGGTCACAAAAGAGCCATCGGTCATGGTAGTGATCCTGGACGGATTGCAGCACCCCAGGAAGCCTTCAATTTCAAATGAGAGGTTCTCCCAGAAACCGCGCAAGCGGCCATCGTCGGTATAATTTTCCATGGCATGTTTACCCGGATTGACCACCCACAATTCGCCAAAGCTGTTTACTGCCAGATCGAAATTGGCGCTGGGTACAATAAAACCATGTCCGGCATCGGATTCGGCCTTCCCCTCAAACATGCCTAACTGCTCACCCTCCCTGTTGAAAATCACAATCCTCCGGTTTCCCGCATCGGCTATGAATATTTTATCCTCCTTAATGGCCAGGTTGGTAATGACGGTACGATCACCCAGGTCGGCCCACTGCTGCAATAGCTCCCCGGCATGGTTAAATTTGGCCACATAGGTGCCGAAGCCGATAAAGATATGTTGTTCATCCACCTCCAGGCAGGTTGCCCGGGGCGGAATCTCCATCAGGGTTGATTCTGATCCATCCAGCGAAATCACCGCCATTGTAGAGTTACCCGAAATATAGAGTGCCTGGTTATAGTAACTCATATCGGTTGCAATAAGCAGCCCCAGTGAAAAGTTCCGGATCTCCTTGTGTGATATCAGCTCCGGGTCCACCTCCCTGTACCGGTCCACCTTCAGTGCGTAGGGATTCCCTCCCCGGCGGTCGGGCCTGTTGTTCAGGATATCGACCACGATGACCGTCAGGATGAGTCCCACGATCACCAGCACCACAACTGTTAGACTTCTCTTTTTCATATGCTCTGTTTTTTCTATTCTTACTGTCTACCGGCCGCCATATCCAGACAGACCATTGTTTTGGAATCGCGCATCACCAGGTATCCATCGGCAATGGCCAGTGGGCCCCAGGCGTCGTGTCCATCCAGCACCCTGTAACTATCCAGCTCAATGTACTCCCTGATGCTCGGCCTTACAATGGTCAGGGTGGCATCGTCACTTACAATAAAGAGTTTGTTATCGGCGATCATATAGGGTCCCAGCCCAAACCGTTTGTCCTGTCCGCTGGTCCAGATCACCTGGTTAAAATTATCGGGGTGAACGCAAATCAGCTGGTTACGAAGCGGACCGGCATCTTTGGGGAGGATTCCGAGCAGGTGTTCGTTAAACTCAACCGGTGTCTGCTGCTCGCAGGCCAGACCCTCTTTGGGGGTATACTCATTCAGCACCTCTACACGAAACTCGCCGCCAGAAGCTGATAACTGCAGGACCATGGCCCCTGCACTATATCCTGCAGTAAGGTA
>JAGLTY010000146.1 GCA_023135025.1 Bacteroidales bacterium
TGCTCGCTGTGGATCTCAAGAGCCTTGTTGCGGAAGCGTTCGTAGTCGATCCCCTTGGGGAAGACATCTACCTTCAGCGTACGTTCGCCAATGGAGATCCTGTTGAAAACCGAATCTACCCCTGTCAGGCGCCTGACGGAACTCATAAAGTGCCGCACATTATCATAGGTTTGGCAACCGATCAGGTCGGCACCCAACATTCCTTCGATAAGCTCCAGCCTCCAGGGAAGCAATCTGAAAAGCTCAAAGGAGGGGAAGGGTATATGGATAAACAAACCGATGGATATATCCGGCCGCTGCTCCCTGATCATCTGGGGAAGCATCAGCAGGTGGTAGTCATGGATCCAGAGGATGTCCCCGTCTCTGATAATCTCCAGGATCTTCTCTGCATACAAACGATTGATTTTTACATAGGCCTTCCAGGCGACTTCGCTGTAGATTACATTCTCGGTGAAATAGTGAAACAGTGGCCATATGGTATTGCGTGAGAAACCGTGAAGGTGCAGGTCCCGGTCTCGTTGTCTTGGAAATACGGGAATGCAGTGATGGGGTTTCAGTGCGGCTTCCAGGGTCCGGACCTCTTTGGCATTAAACTCATGGTTCTCAAATCCGGTGAGGCCCACCCATTCGGGCTCGAAGGCGCCGTAAAAGTTCTGAAGTCCCGAGATGGTTGTCTCTTCCGCGTGTTCAATCAGGTATTTGCCTTCTTGCCAATGAATGTGTACAGGGAGCAGATTGGAAGCAAGTATGAGACGTTTCATATGAAAATTTTTAGCAGTAATGATTTGAACGCTTCTATAAATTTAAATACCTTGATGCTCATTACAAAATATATAAATACACAATATGACATTTCAACCCAAGTTTGATGCAGTGATTTTCGATCTGGATGGAGTAATCACTAAGACGGCCCTTGTCCATGCTTCCTCCTGGAAAAGGATGTTTGATGAATACATGAAGAGCCGGGAGGAGCGTTTTGGGGATTCCTTCAGAGAGTTTACACATGCAGGGGACTACCTGCCCTATGTGGATGGCAAGCCGCGCTACAAAGGGGTGGCATCCTTTCTGGAGTCGAGGGGCATTGATATTCCCTTTGGGGATCCTGCCGATGAACCGGATATGGAAACTGTATGCGGACTGGGGAACAAGAAGAACATTATGTTCAATAAGGTACTGGAGGAGGATGGTGTTGAGGTTTATGACACATCGGTAGAGATATTGGAGGGGCTTAAAGCAGCCGGGGTTCGGATTGGAGTTGCCTCTTCAAGCAAGAATTGTAAGCCTGTACTGGAGACAGCGGGATTGCTCCACTATTTTGAGACCAGGGTAGATGGAGTGGTATCGGCCGAGATCGGACTGAAAGGGAAACCGGAACCCGATATTTTCACCACAGCCTGCGATAACCTGGGGATTGAGTACCACCGGGCAGTGGTGGTGGAGGATGCCGTTTCGGGTGTTCAGGCCGGACATAAAGGTAATTTCGGACTTACCCTGGGATTGGCCCGGGAAGACAATATAAAGGAGTTGCAGGTGGGTGGTGCCGATATTGTGGTTGAGGACCTGGGGGAAATCGGGCTGGAAGGGATCAATGAGTGGTTCGATCGCGGAATGGAGCAGGATAGCTGGCTCCTGAAGTATCATGATTATAATCCGGAGAAGGAGCGGTCCAGGGAGGCGCTCCTGGCTGTGGGTAACGGCTATTTTGGCACCCGTGGTGCCCTTGAGGAGAGCAGGGCCAATAAGGTCAACTATCCGGGCACCTATATTACAGGATTGTTTAACAGGCTGGTTTCGAAAGTGGGAGACCGGGATATTGAGAACGAAGACTTTGTAAATGTGACCAACTGGCTGCCGGTCACCTTTCGCATAGACAGTGGTCCCTGGTTTGAGTTTAAACCGGACCCCACCTTTAAGGTTAGAGATATTCATAGAACGCTTGATCTTCGGTCGGGCGAACTGAGGAGAGAGATGGTGGTGGAGGATCAAGAGGGCAGGTTGACCCGGGTGGTCTCGTCCAGGTTTGCCGGTATGGCAGATCCTCATCGTGCCGGATTACGTTATGCAGTGACCCCGCTCAACTATGAGGGCACCATTGAAATAAGATCGGGACTGCATGGTGATCATTGCAATGCCGGAGTGGAGAGATACAACTCCCTGGAGCAGGAACACCTCGAAGCTGTAACCGAAACCTCTTTGGGTAAGGTGACAGAACTGGTGGTTAAGACCACCCAGTCGGATATTCTGATTGCAGTATGCGCATCCTGTTCCATCAACAGAGAGGCTGAAGGTGGAACCAGTACAGGAGAGAGGTGGATAGAGAGCCATTTTTCCGTGGAGGTCCCCAGGGATCAGGAGGTGGTTCTTGAAAAGATGGTATCGATCTATACCTCCAGGGACCCGGGTGTGGAAGATCCTCTTGAAGAGGCACGTTCCACCCTGGAGGCGATGTCTGCTTACAAAGGAGAATTGAACCTTTCAGCAGGTCGCTGGAAGGAGCTCTGGGAACGAATGGATGTGGTTATCTCAGGTGACCGGGAGGCTCAGAAGCTGGTCAGGCTCCACCTGTTTCATATGATGGTTTCCGCCTCTCCTCACCACGCCGGACTTGATTCGGGAATTCCACCGCGCGGACTGCACGGGGAGGCCTACCGTGGCCATATTTTCTGGGACGAACTCTATATTTTGCCCCTGTTTAACCTTCATTTTCCCGAGGTGGTTAAATCGGTGCTGATGTACAGGTATCGCAGGCTGGATGCCGCCAGGAGTTATGCGAAGGAGTATGGATACAAAGGGGCCATGTTCCCGTGGCAGAGTGGGAGTGATGGACGGGAAGAGACACAGATCATCCACCTGAACCCCCTGTCGGGTGAGTGGGGGGATGATTACAGTTCACTGCAAAGGCATATTTCGCTGGCTATTGCCTATAATATCTGGAACTACTATCATGTGACAGGCGATCTGGATTTCATGGAGCAGTATGGTGCCGAAATGTTGATCGATATCTGCAAATTCTGGGCAAGTAAATCGGCACCGGACCAGAATGGGAAGTTTCATTTCGACAAGGTGATGGGACCCGATGAGTTCCATGAGACCCTGCCCGGATCGGGTGTTGGTGGATTGACCGACAACGCATACAGCAATATCATGGTAAGCTGGATGATGGATAAAGCTTTCAGGACGCTTGATGCCATTGGCACCGGGCACAGGGATAGGATCCTGGAAAATCTTTCCCTATCAGAAGAGGAGCTGGAGTTGTGGAAAAAAATCATGCATGGAGTGGCACTACATGTTTCAGACGAAGGGGTGGTTGAGCAGTTTAAGGGTTATTTTGGACTGGATGAATTGGATTGGGAACATTACCGCAAAAAATATGGTGATATACACCGACTCGACCGGATTCTGAAATCGGAAGGGAAGTCGCCCGATAACTACAAACTGGCCAAGCAGGCCGATTTTCTAATGAGTTTCTATAACCTGGGTACGGAGGAGGTACAGGGTATATTGGATGGATTGGGCCATGGTCTGCCGGAGGATTTTGCAAAGCGCAACTTCGACTATTATATTGCACGCACTTCCCATGGCTCCACACTCAGCAGGCTGGTACATGCCAGACTTGCCTGGGAGATGGGAATGACCGACACCGGCTGGGGGCTCTATATGGATGCGTTGAGAAGCGACCTGGTGGATATACAGGGTGGAACCACCGGAGAGGGAATCCATTGTGGTGTGATGGCCGGTACGGTCTATGATGTCATGGCATGTTATGCCGGGCTGGACCTCAGGGGGGATGTTCCGGTGCTCGATCCGAAATTGCCAGGACACTGGAAGGGATTGGATTTCCGCTTTACCTACAGAGGAAAGACCTTCTTAGTCTCTATTACCAGTCAACAAGTCAAAATCTCCGGTGAAAACATGGGAAAGGATCAGATAAAATTTCATCTTTGCGGAGAAGAGGCAGAGCTGTCTGATGGGAAGGCAGCTTCAATGACGCTCAAATAAAATTCAGATTCGATGTTAGGAGATATTCTGTTGATCAATGATATGCACAAGGAGGCTGCCCAGGCCATTTGTGAAAAAGTAATGGCCGATAGGGAAACCAAAGAGGAGCGTTACCGCTATGTGGTTGGAATATCGGGTGAATCGGGTTCGGGAAAATCTGAATTAGCTCATTCCCTGGGAACCTGCTTAAAGCATAACCATATCAGGGTGAAGGTGGTCCATACCGATAACTACTACAAGATCCAACCCCTGTTGAGGGAGGAGTGGCGCCGGAACAAAGGGTTTGATATGATCGGGATCAATGAGTATGACTGGGTTAAAATCAGGAAAACCATTCGGGATTTTAATGAGGCGCAGGAGTGTATGATTCCCTGCATCGACCTGATTCCTGAACAGGTTGATAAACTTATTACTGATTTCAGTAAGGTTGATCTGCTGATCGTGGACGGACTCTATGCCATTAAGGCCAAAGACATTGATATGAGGGTATTTATTGACCTCACATACCATGAGACAAAAATCAATCAGATCATCAGGTTGAAAGAGGCCCTGAGCGACTTCCGGCTCGGTATACTGGAACGTGAGCACCAGGCAGTGGTTACATTGAAACCGTTGGCCAACCTGGTGGTGGATAAATCATACCAGGTGGTGACCATGGAAGAACATCACAGTAAAGATTAACTGTTTGAAATGGAGCTACCCAGGATCTTATACGTTGATGATGAAATCATCAATCTGGAGTTGCTTCAGCTCACCTTTATGAATGATTTCAAGGTGATAACCGCTGAATCGGCGGAGGAGGGGCTGAGACTGCTGGCGCTGAACCCTGATATCCATGTTGTTATCTCCGATCTGAAAATGCCAGTGATGAATGGTCTGGATTTTATTAAGGAGGTCAAAAAGAGTGATCAGGAGAAAGTTTGTATGTTGCTAACCGGTTATATAGAATCGGATGTAATGCTGGAGGGTTTTAATAAAGAGTTAATATTCAGATATTTAATGAAGCCCTGGAGCAAGGATGAACTTGAAGGGACCATCCGGGAAGCGTTGAGTCGTTAGCTTTTGGGAAGTATCACATCAAAAATTACCAGATCATTTTCATTTCTGACTTCAATCCATCCATGGTGTTCGCTTATAATCATATAGCTGATAGCCATGCCCAGTCCTATTCCTTTGCCAGCATCATTTAGTGTAAAGAACGGATCAAAGATTTTTTTTATCTCCTGTTCCGGAATGAGAGGGCCGTTGTTTGAGAAGGAGATGCATGTGACATCTTTTTTATCTCTTCTGGACTCAGCGACAGAGATATGTATAGTTTTCTGTTTATCCCCGACCGTCTCTTCATGGGCACTAATGGCATTCAGGAGGATATTGATAAACACCTGCTGCAGCTGTTCCTCAAAACAATGGATGGTAGTACCTGCTGGAATCTCTTTGGTCAGGGAGATGTAATATGGTATTTTTCTCTCGATGGAGAGAAGTACGGAATAGAGCAGCTGGTTCAAGTCATGATCCTGTTTGATTGTTTTACCCGTATTGGAAAAGAAATTTAGACTGGTAACAATATCTGTTACCCTCTGTACCCCTTCCAGGGAGTTCTCCATAATTTTATCCATCTGCTGGTACAGTGCTCTCCTCTCTTTAGAGGGGTCCACTTCCATTTTAAACAACTCATTTTTCAGGGTGCTGGTGGCATGTAGACCTCCCGATATAAAGTTCATCGGGTTGTTGATTTCGTGCGCGATACCGGTGGTCAGGATTCCCAGTGAAGCCATCTTCTCGGTCTGGATCAGCTCATCCTGCTGCCGGATCATGATCTGTTCGTACTTATAGATTTTGGCAAAAACAAGGCCCAGTGCCAGGTT
>JAGLTY010000147.1 GCA_023135025.1 Bacteroidales bacterium
TTCACAGTATCAGGATACTTTGCATAAGCTTCTATCAGAATTTCCAGCGCCATCAAAGTATCGCCCATGGTCATATAATCCAACTTTATCTGGAGATAGGTGTTTGGTCCGCCGAAATCGGCATCAGCCAACTGCTTATAGTATTCGATGGCCTTCTTGTAGAGTTCATTATTATCGGTCTTACCTGCAATCTCCCTGGCAATAATACCGGAATACTGGATCATCACTGTATCCATTTCACCGGCAAAAAGGCTCAGCTGATTGATTTCCAGAACGTCCTCAAAAGAACCTAGAGCACCCTCGTAATCTTCAGAATAATAGGAATTTACACCCTGCCTCTTTAATAATGCCTTTACTGCAATATAACCCTCCTTTATCTTTTGTTCCAGCTTGCCTGAAGCGTCAAGTTCCAGTGCTTTCTTATAGGCATCAATTGAAACCCTCAGTGGATCCTCAACAATGGGGTTAACTCTCTCCCACTGTTGCAGAACACCATCCACAAAAAGATATTTCATACTCTCATAGATATAGGTCTCATGAAGAGAGCCATCTTCCATGGTCTCGTTTTCAATACTTATGGGTTGCTTGTAGAAGAGGGTGAGCATTTTGGAGTCCATCCCCTCCTGGGTCTGTTCCAGTCCAATGTTAAAAACATCCTGGAAGAGGTCTCCCCTCTTCAGCCAGGTAGCTGCTTTTACACTCTTTTTCGGATCCTGAATTTCCGAATCACTTTTTTCAACTTTCTTCTTTACCGTACTGGGTTTCAGAAGAACAACAGTTGAACCCATATCCTGGGCATTCAGTCCGATTACAGCTGTGGCAATGATTATCAGCGTTACTAACTTTCTCATATTGATTGTGGTTAATTTGATTCCAAAAATACAATTTTCTCTATTACCTTCAAATAGAATGCCAGAACAGTTTTCTATTCTACAACAGTCTCATCTTCCGCTTTATTATCATCACCATTTTCATTATTGGCAGGTACCTGTGTGGCGGCGGCAATCTGATCCCCGTCTCTCAGGTTTATCAGCCTTACACCCTGTGTGTTACGACCCATAACCCTTACACCACGAACGGCCAGCCTGATGGCAATTCCATTTTCGGTAATAATCATCAGGTCATCATCATCTGTCACTGCCTTTATGGCTATCAGGTCACCTGTTTTATCGGTAATATTGATGGTTTTGACACCTTTCCCACCCCGATTGGTAATCCGGTAGTCCTCCAGGGCAGAACGTTTTCCAAATCCATTCTTAGAGATAACCAGGATATCCTGTTCCCCCTGTCTGGCAGTAACCATTCCGACCACCTCATCTTTGGCCCCCCCAAGGGTAACCCCTTTTACGCCCGATGCGGTTCTTCCAACAGCCCTTACTGTCTCTTCATGAAAACGAATCGCTTTTCCGGAACGGACAGCCAGCATCATCTCCATGTTTCCATCGGTTAGCCTGGCATCCAGGAGGGTATCCCCTTCCCTTACCAGAATGGCGTTGATCCCGTTCTGGCGGGGCCTTGAGTAAGCCTCCAGCTTGGTTTTCTTGATCACACCCTTCTTGGTGGCCAGAACAATATAGTTGTTGTTGATATACTCGTTGTCTTTCAGGTTCTTCACATTAACAAAGGTCTTGACCGTATCCTCCTTCTCAATATTGATCAGGTTCTGGATGGCCCTTCCCTTGGTTGCACGAGCTCCCTCCGGGATCTGGTATACCTTGAGCCAGTAACACTTTCCGTTCTCGGTAAAGAACAGAATGGTATTGTGCATGGTGGCTACAAACATATTCACCATAAAATCCTCCTCCCTGGTGGTGCTTCCTTTGGCACCCACTCCTCCCCTGTTCTGGGTACGAAACTCATGAAGCGGGGTACGCTTAATATAGCCAAGCTTGGAGATGGTGATGACCATATCATCATCTGCATAGAAATCCTCGGGATCGAATTCACCTTCATCAGGTACCATTTCAGTTCTTCGCTCATCCCCAAACTTCTCTTTCACCTCCTGAAGCTCCTCTTTGATGATCTCCATACGCAGTCCATCATCGGAAAGTACCTTCTTGAAGTACTCAATCATCTTCATCAACTCGTCGAACTCCGCGCGTAGCTTATCACGCTCAAGACCCACCAGGCGCTGCAGTCTCATATCAAGAATGGCCCGGGCCTGGATCTCTGTGAATCCAAACTTCTCCATCAGCCCTTCCCTCGCCTCATCAGGTGTTCTCGAGGCCCTGATCAATGCAATCACCTCATCAATATGGTCCAGCGCCTTCAACAGCCCTTCCAGGATATGGGACCTCTTCTCGGCCTGATCCAGCTCATACTGCGTACGACGCACCACCACATCATGCCTGTGATTCACAAAATGGACGATGATCTGCTTCAGGTTCAGTGTACGAGGACGCCCTTTCACCAGCGCAATGTTATTGACATTGAAAGAGGTCTGTAACTGAGTGTATTTCAATAAATTATTTAAAACAACATGTGCGCTGGCCTCCCTCTTCATGATGATCACAATGCGCATTCCCTGTCGGTCCGATTCATCATTAATATAGGAGATCCCTTCGATCTTCTTCTCATTGATCAAATCGGCAGTTTTGCGAATAAGTTCAGCCTTGTTAACCAGGTAAGGTATCTCTGTAATAATAATCTTCTCCCGGCCCGAATCTGTAACCTCAATTTCACTTTTGGCCCTGACAACGATCCTTCCCCTACCGGTCTCATAAGCCTCCTTCACACCATTGTATCCATAAATGATACCACCTGTGGGGAAATCGGGTGCTTTCAGGATCTCCGTAAGCTCGCTAATCTCAATATCATTGTTTTCAATATAGGCCACGATGGTGTCAACCGAATCACTGAGGTTATGGGGTGGCATATTGGTGGCCATTCCCACCGCAATACCGGATGTTCCATTGATCAGCAGGGTCGGGACACGGGTAGGCATTACAGTAGGCTCTTCCAGCGTATCGTCAAAATTGAGCTGAAAATCCACGGTATTTTTGTCCAGGTCAGCCATGCTCACCTCTGCGATCTTCTGCAGACGGGCTTCAGTATATCTCATAGCAGCCGGGCTGTCCCCGTCTACCGATCCAAAGTTCCCCTGACCTTCCACCAGTGGATAACGTAACGACCACTCCTGTGCCATTCTTACCATGGCATCATATACTGAAGAGTCACCGTGCGGATGGTATTTACCCAGTACCTCTCCAACTATCCTTGCTGATTTTTTATAGGGCCTGTTTGAAAAAACTCCCAGTTCCGACATCCCAAAAAGCACCCTGCGGTGAACCGGTTTCAGACCATCTCTAACATCAGGTAAAGCGCGTGAAACAATCACTGACATCGAGTAATCGATGTAAGCTGATTTCATTTCCTCCTCGATGTTAATTCTCAGTATTTTTTCTCCTTCTGCCATCTGATTGCAACTAGTTAATTACCAATATCTTATATCTGAGTTATCGACACATTTTAATAACACACGAAAATAGTCATTTCCACCCTAAAAACCTTGATTTTAATGCGCTTTTATTAACATTGAACTGTTTATAATAGATGGGTGTTTTATTGATAATCTCAAGCCTTATTAGTTACTTTGTCGTATGGATGCACAGTTTTCACAAAGGATAAAAGACGTACTGGGATATAGTAAAGAGGAAGCCGTCAGGCTGGGTAATTCTCATATCAGTGTGGAGCACCTTTTTCTCGGGATTCTGAGGGATGGTGAGGGGCTGGCCATTGATGTACTCGTGGTGCTCGGAGTTGAGCTATATGACCTGAGAATGGCCATTGAAAAGAGTATACAGAATGATCAGCCATCAACTGTCACAGATCCTGATAGTTTGCCCCTTTTGAAAAGTGCAGAGAGAATATTGAAGCTTACACACCTTGAAGCACGTTCCATGAAAGAGAAGACCATTGATACCAACCATCTGTTGCTGGCTATCCTTAAAGATGATAACAACTATGCCACCAGGTACCTGGTTGAAAACGATATCACCTATAATAAAGTAAAGCAGGAGATCTCCGACTCCCAGCCTGAAAACCAGGCAGATTTCCCGGGAGATGAGGACGAAGAGGGTAAAGGTCCCTTCGGTGCCGGAGGACAGCAGGGAGGCTCTAAAGGCAGTTCAGGCTCCTCTCAGAAGAGCAGTTCCGATACCCCGGTTCTGGATAATTTTGGGATCGACCTGACCAAAGCAGCCGAAGAAGATCGCCTGGATCCCATTGTTGGCAGGGAGATTGAAATAGAGAGGCTGGCGCAGATCCTGAGCCGTCGCAAAAAGAACAACCCGATACTGATCGGTGAACCCGGTGTGGGTAAATCGGCCATTGCAGAGGGACTTGCATTGCGGATTATTCAGCGTAAAGTAAGTCGTGTACTTTTCGACCAGCGGGTTGTAACACTTGATCTGGCCTCCATTGTTGCCGGAACCAAGTACAGGGGACAGTTTGAGGAGCGCATGAAAGCGATCCTTAATGAACTGACAAAAAACCCCTCCATCATATTGTTCATCGATGAGATTCATACCATCGTTGGAGCAGGTGGAGCCACAGGTTCGCTGGATGCGGCCAATATGCTGAAACCGGCACTTGCCAGGGGTGAGATACAATGTATTGGTGCCACTACCCTTGACGAATACAGACAACATATCGAAAAAGATGGTGCACTGGAGCGCAGGTTCCAGAAAGTTATGGTTGATCCCACCTCCCCGGAGGAGACCATCGATATCCTTATGAATATCAAAGAGCGTTACGAGGAGCACCACAATGTGAACTACACTGATGACGCCATAAAAGCCTGTGTGAAGCTGACCCAGCGTTACATCAGCGATCGCCACCTGCCCGACAAGGCCATTGATGCCATGGATGAGTCCGGTTCAAGGGTTCATATCTCCAATATTGTGGTTCCCAATCAGATAGTGGAACTTGAGAAGGAGATTGAAGTGACCAAACAGGATAAGATCCAGGCAGTCAAGAACCAGAACTTCGAAAAAGCTGCCAGTTACAGGGATAGGGAGAAAGAGTTGCTGGACAGGCTCGACTCTGAAAAGAAGAAGTGGGAGAAGGAGCTCTCTCAGAACAGGGAGACAGTTGATGAGGAGAAAGTGGCCGAAGTGGTGGCCATGATGACCGGTGTGCCGGTACAGAGGATCGCACAGGCCGAAGGTGCCAGGCTGCTGAAGATGGCAGATGAACTCAGAGGAAGTGTTATTGGTCAGGATGAAGCGATCGGTAAAGTGGTTAAGTCTATCCAGCGCAACAGGGCCGGTCTAAAGGACCCGAACAAACCTATCGGCACCTTTGTATTCCTGGGCCCAACTGGAGTTGGCAAAACACAGATGGCCAAAGTACTGGCTGAATATCTATTCGAATCCATTGACAACCTGATCCGCATCGACATGAGCGAGTATATGGAGAAGTTCTCCGTATCGAGACTGGTGGGGGCTCCTCCGGGATATGTAGGCTATGAAGAGGGTGGTCAGCTTACAGAAAAAGTGCGCCGGAAGCCCTATGCAGTGATACTGCTTGATGAGATTGAAAAGGCACATCCCGATGTATTCAACATTTTGTTACAGGTGCTTGACGAGGGACAGCTCACCGATAGCCTGGGAAGACGCGTCGACTTCAGGAACACCATCGTAATCATGACCTCTAATATCGGAACCCGTGAATTGAAAGACTTTGGACAGGGCGTGGGATTCGCTACTAAAGCCAGGCAGGATGCAGCCAATGAATACTCCAAAGGCGTGATTCAGAAGGCTTTGAAACGGGCCTTTGCTCCTGAATTCCTGAATCGTATAGACGACGTGGTTCTCTTTAATACCCTCTCCAGGGACGATATCCATAAGAT
>JAGLTY010000148.1 GCA_023135025.1 Bacteroidales bacterium
TAAAGTCAACGAAGCCCGGGGTGGCTATACAGTGGGTGTGCTGGTGCAGACCAATTTCGGGGGGATACTGACCATTCAGGGAGCTCCGGTGGGAGAGGAGTTAAAGAACCACTATCTGGCACAACAGACTCCTCAACAGGTGGATGGATCGTGTATGATCGTGATTGCAACCGATGCACCACTTTTAGCCCGCAACCTGGAGCGGCTGGCAAAACGCTCCTTTCTGGCTCTGGGAAGGGTGGGCTCATTTATGTCCAACGGGAGTGGTGACTATGCCATCGCCTTTAGCACTCATCCGGAATGCAGGATCCCTTATCACCCGGATCAGCCAGTGCTATATTCACCTGAACTGGGCAATGAGTTCATGTCGCCGCTCTTCCTGGCGGTGGTGGAAGCTACCGAGGAAGCCATCTATAATGCTCTCTTTATGGCAGAGGATATGAGAGGCCGGAAAGGAAGAGTGATCAATGCGCTTCCTTTGGAAAGCACCCTGGAGATCATGGACAGGTACGGGGCACGCACTAATAGGTGATTACACGCTCCCGGGATCCGGGAGAGTTAATAAATTATTCAGATAGGGGCCTCCAATTTTCATTATCTTGGCGCTTATGAGCAGCCGCCCACCATTTCACCCCATCCTGATGCATTTCGCAGCACGCTATTCCGGATTTACCTATGGCCGGTTTGCTTCTGATTACAGGGCGCTGGTGGAGAGCAACCGCCGGTGCCGGGACGATTTTGGCATGGATGCCGTTGGAGTGATCTCCGACCCATACAGGGAGACAGCTGCCTTTGGGGCAAAGGTCACCTTCCCGGATGAGGCGGTACCAAGGTGCATGGATATCCTGGTTCGTTCACTTGAGGATATCGGGCAGTTGAAGAATCCGGATGTATACAGAGAGGAGAGGACCCTGGACCGGATCAGGGCAGCAGAAGTGTTGAGAAAGCAGCTGGGCCACGGGGTGCCGGTGATCGGTTGGGTCGAGGGGCCGCTGGCTGAGAGCTGCGATCTGGCCGGGGTTAACGAGGTGTTGCTTAAGATCTTTATGGAGCCCGATTTTGTAAAGAGGCTCATCGATAAAATCATGGTTACCGCCAAAGATTTTGCAAGGGCACAGGTGGAGGCAGGGTGTGATATCATCGGGGTGGGCGATGCCATCTGTTCACAGGTAGATGTGGAGAACTACAGGGAATTTGTGAAGGAGAAGCACCAGGAACTATTTGAATACATTCAGTCGCTGGGTGCAAAAGTTAAACTGCATATCTGTGGGAATATCAGCCACCTGCTGGATGATATACGGGAGGTAAAACCTGATATTGTTGATATCGACTGGATGGTTGGTATGGATCATGCCCTGGAAAAGCTGGGGAATGATATTATCCGGTGCGGAAACCTCGACCCGGTTTCAGTGATCCAGGATAGAACCCCGGAGGAGATCGGGTATGAAACAGAGCAGTTGTGTGAACAGGAGAAGGGCCGTCCCTTTATCCTTTCAGGAGGGTGCGAGATCACTGTCAATACGCCTGTTGAGCATCTGAAAGCCATGCACAGCGCCTCCCAATCTAATAACCATTAACTTACTTAACCATTAGCTTACTTATGCGACCTTACATTCTTTCAGAAACCCACTGGTCAGATGTCAAAGACCAGGAATTCGATCTGGCCATCCTTCCCTGGGGGGCCACCGAGGCACACAATTACCATCTGCCCTATGGGACCGACAATTACGAAACGGACGTCTTGGTGTACGAGGCAGCCCGAATGGCCTGGGAGCAGGGGGCCAGGGTGATTGTCCTGCCCACTATCCCCCTGGGTGTGAATACCGGTCAGACCGATATTTACATGACTATGAATATGAATCCATCCACCCAGCAATCGATCCTGGAGGATGTTGTGGAGAGCCTGGATGGCTATGGATTGGAAAAACTGCTTATTGTGAACGGGCATGGTGGAAACGACTTTAAACAGATTATCAGGGAGGTGGGGTCTAACTATCCGGATATGCTGATAGCTACCTGTAACTGGTTTCAGTCGGTGGATCAGGACCGGATCTTTGAAAATTCTGGAGGTCATGCCGATGAGATGGAGACCAGCCTGATGCTATATGCCAGGCCGGAGCTGGTAAAGCCTATTGAACAGGCGGGCGAAGGCAGGGCCAGGGAGTTCAGCGTGGAGGCTCTGAACGAATCCTGGGCCTGGACCGAGAGAAAATGGACCAGGTGCACTGACGATACCGGGGTGGGTGATCCACGAAA
Organism: Bacteroidales bacterium; assembly: GCA_023135025.1. GTDB lineage: Bacteria > Bacteroidota > Bacteroidia > Bacteroidales. The sequence continues at coordinate 2,257 of JAGLTY010000148.1, forward strand.
AGCGAGTAAGGAGAAAGGAGAACGGTATTTCCGGGAGGTTACAGGTAAACTCACAAAGCTTTTTGTGGAGCTGGCTGGAACAGATCCTGGAGATTTGTATGAGTAATATATCCTTGTTATTTTTGTTTATCACATTGCTAAAGAGTTGCAAAATGAATACTTTTGCAATGCTTTATTTGTAATATGTATTATAAATTCCCATCCCATGCAGTTTAAATCTCAAGTTGAGTCATCATTTTATAAAATTTCAGGATCTCCCGAGATCAATACAAACATCCCCTATATTGTGGTGGAAAATTTCCCGCTGATGGGATTACTTACCGCTCTCCGTTTCCTGGAGTGGGCCGGTGAGAATCCAAATGGAGTGATCAGTTTGCCTACCGGGAAAACCCCTGAGTACTTTATCAAGTGGACCAGCCACCTTCTGGAGAACTGGGAGAGTAAGCAGGTGAAGGATCTTAAGAGTAAGTATGGCATCATTGGTATGAAGAAGCCCTCCCTGAAGAACCTCCATTTCGTGCAGATCGATGAATTTTATCCCATCAGTTCGTCGCAGCATAACAGCTTCTATAATTATGTAAAAAAATATTACCTGGGCGGATTTAACCTGGATCCAAAAAATGCTTTGCTTATCAACTCCGACGAGATTCCACTGGCAGGAGGTCGTCATTTTTCTGAAGTGTTTCCCGACAGCAAAGTAGATCTCTCCCTGAGGTACAGAGAACCCAAGAGTCAGTTTGAGAAAATGCAGCAGGAATCGGTGTTTGCCATTGATAACTGGTGTTCCGAATATGAGCAGAAGATCAGGGACAAGGGAGGCATCGGATTCTTTCTTGGAGGAATCGGCCCCGACGGTCACATCGCCTTCAATGTAAGGGGATCGGACCACTACTCAACAACCAGGCTTACTGAAACCAACTTTGAGACCCAGGCGGTAGCCGCCGGTGACCTGGGTGGGATCGAAATATCCAAGAACCGCCTGGTGATCACCATCGGACTGGATACCATTACCTCCAACCCGGATGCAGTGGCCCTGATTTTCGCAGCAGGAGAGGCCAAGGCCACCGTGGTGAAAGAGGCCCTGGAGAATGAAGCCTCGGTGCTTTACCCTGCCAGTGTGCTGAACAAGCTGGAACATGCCCGTTTTTACCTGACCACTGGCGCAGCGAGCAGCCTTCAGGCATCGATAGATGCCTTCTACAAAGAGGGGGAGTGGGCCCAGGCGAAAACCGACCGGGCCGTGATTGACCTCTGTACCAGATTGGATAAGTACAGTCACCACCTCACCATTAACGATCTGAAGGAAGACAGGTATTGCAAAATGATTCCCGGCCTGAATGAGCAAACAGTTAACGAGGTGTTCAAATCAATCGAGGAAAAATTTGATCGGGGGATGGTGGCGGAGAAGAACCAGGTCTACTACCATACCGGTCCGCACCACGATGATATCATGTTGGGTATCAATCCGCATATTCACAGGCTTATGCGGGACGAAACCAACACCAACTATTTTTCGGTGCTTACTTCCGGGTTTACCGCAGTAACAAACGATTTTGTTATTAAAGCGCTGGAAGATACCAAGCATTTCCTCGACAAGGGCCTGATGCTTATGACCAGTTATGCCGACTTTTTTGAATCGGGTTATAAGTTCAAGCGAGACAAAGATGTAAACCACTACCTGTTGAAGGTGGCTTCCGGTGAGGATTATGAGCTTCGCCGGGGACTGGCCCACAGGATAGTAAGGGATATGGTCGGACTCTACACCCTGAAAAGTATCGATCAGCTCAGGGATGAGATCAACAACATTATCAATATCCTGAAGAAGAGCTATGACGGTGAGGTCAATCAGCCCGATATCCAGAAACTGAAAGGGATGATCCGGGAGTTTGAAGAGGAGTTGGTCTGGGCCTATTTCGGTATTGAGACCAAGAACGTGCACCACCTCAGGCTGGGCTTCTATACCGGCGATGTTTTTACCGAACAGCCCAAACTTGACCGGGATGTGGAGCCTATTCTGAATGAACTGAGGGAGATCAAGCCCACAGTTGTGAGCCTTGCCTTTGATCCCGAGGGTAGCGGGCCCGATACCCATTACAAGGTACTGCAGGTGATCGCCGAAGCCCTCAGGATGTGGAGTGAGGAGGAGGACCTTCCCAACCTGAGGGTGTGGGGATACAGAAATGTGTGGTACCGTTTCCACCCGGCTGAGGCAAACATCATTGTCCCTGTCTCACTGAATGCAATGGGTGTTATGGACAACGCTTTTACAAATAGTTATCTGAGCCAGGTGGATGCCTCTTTTCCCAGTTACCAGCACGACGGTAAATTCAGCGACCTTACCAGGAGGATCTGGGTGGAGCAGCTGAAGCAGATCCAGTTGCTGGTAGGTAAGAACACCTTCTACCAGAGTGAGAGTCCACGGGTAAGATCCACCCACGGGCTGCTCTTTTTCAAAGAGATGAAACTGGACGAGTTCCTGACCCACGCACGTGCTCTGGAGAAATCGATGGAGGGTGTGGTTCTTTAAGGATTGCCCTTTAAATTGATCTGCTGCAAAAAGTAAGAGGCCGTCTCATCAGGGACGGCCTCCTCTATAGTATACTCGATTTTTCTGATAGAAAGCTTACAGCTCCCTGATCTTGATGTTCCTGAACCATACGGCATGGCCGTGGTCCTGGAGTCCGATGTAACCGGTCTTGGCCACATCAGCAAAATCGGGATTGAAGTCCGGGAATTTGCTGTTAGCAATCATCTCTTTCCACTCATCGGTCCAGAGATGAAATTCCAGGGTGGTCTCACCATTCATCTTATAGGCGATGGTCCCTTCATAGGAGATAATCTCAGCACTGTTCCACTCCATGGGACCTTTGGCAATCAGGGTATCGGGAGGGATCAGGTCATAGAGACTTCCAGCCCTGCGATTCCCGTCTTTACCAAGGGTATTGTCGATATGGGTCCCGAAGTTGTCAAGGATTTGATACTCCGGAGCGGTGTACCAGATCTTCTTCCCCTCGAGCTCTTGTGCCAGGTAGAAGATTCCGGAGTTGCCACCCTCTTCAATCATCCAGTCCACTTTGAAATGAAAGTTGGTGAATTGCTTGTCGTAGATGATGTCGCCACCAAATCCGGCCTCACCCTTACCGGAGTTTTCACACGCCAGAGTGCCATCTTCAATGTGCCACCCGGTATCGGGAAAAACCTCGGCGTCATATTCACGCCAACCGGTGGTGGTCTCACCATCAAACATCAGGATCCAGCCCTCTTTCTTCTCCTGCTCGGAAAGCGTGTTGTCTGCTACCACAGCTTCGGTCGCTTCCTTTTTAGGAGCAGAACTGCAGGCTGCCAGTCCCGCGAACATGACAGCAATAAACAGATAAAATAGTTGTTTCATCAGATTTCTATTTAAGATTCAACTTGGTTAAGGCATATCGGGAAGTTCCCAACCGCCCTCTCTTGGAGTGTGCTTCACCAGTTCCTTGGCGAAATCCTTGGCTGAGAATTTGTCGGTCCAGTCCTTTTTGAAGGTTGGATGTCCGTCATGGATCTCAAAACCGTCCTTGATCACCATTTTCAACTCTTCACTATCGCCAATAT
>JAGLTY010000149.1 GCA_023135025.1 Bacteroidales bacterium
GCAATAATATAAGCCAGGGTAGTCTTTCCCAACCCTGGAGGTCCATGCAACAGCACATGATCCAACGCCTCATCCCGCAACCGTGCCGCCTCTACAAAAATTTTCAAATTCTCCACGATCTTCTTCTGACCATCAAAATCCGAAAAAATAGTAGGCCTCAGCTGCGCCTCTACCTCCAGATCGGAATCTGACAAATTCTTAACCCTGAATTCATAATCTTCTGCCATATTGCAATCAACGAATTAATTTAATATCACTTTCCGGAAGTTTAATCCTGACTCCATTGATCCTCAGCTCCTTATTGTTCTTGTAGGTGATGGTCATTACCAGGTTCCCCTCGGTGTCATACTTTTTCCAGTTTTTTTCCCTGATACCCAACTCATAATACTGTTCCTTTTTCAGGGTACCATCCGGATAGTAATACTTGTGCCTCTTATCCGGATTCCCCTGTGAATAGGAGCCTTCATATTTCAACTTCCCATTGGAATAATAATATTTCCATGTACCTTCCCTTAGTCCGATCACATAGCTTCCTCTCTCTTCGTGATCTCCAACCTGGTAGATCCACTCTCCCTCTTTTTCTCCACCAATATAGTCTCCCTTCGTAAGAATTTTTCCCACTGGATCATACTCCACAAACATCCCATCCTCTCTTCCATTGAAATAGCTCTCCTCTCTCCATTTGTTTCCATTTGGATAGTACCAGTTCCAAATTCCCCGGTACCTGTCTCTTTCAAATTTTCCTTTCTGTTCAATCCCTCCTTTGCTAAAATAGTAGGTCCAGTTACCCGATCGCTGATTGTCTAAATAGTTTCCTTTCGCCCTGACCTCTCCCGTAGGATAGAAATTGGTCCAGTTACCCTTCCGTTTTCCCTGTTCATCGATAATACCCTCTGAAACCTTCTGACCCAGTTCATTATAGAGATAGGCATTCTCAACCACTCCCGCAGTATCAAAAAAACGGTGTATTCCCACCGGCACTCCTTCTTTGTATCCCCCGGTAAAAATGAGTCTTCCTTCCCGATCAAAAGTACTCTTCATATCCAATAACTCTTTTAAATCCTCGTCAATCTCCTCCATTATACTACCACGTTCATAACGAAGGGCCATAACCAGTTCTCCTCTTCCATCAAACTCCCTGTAGTAGCCGTGAAGCTGATTATCCAGATAGTGCTCCTCTTTTTTTATTCTCCCGTTTTCATAGTACTCTCTGAAAGTACCCTGCCTGTTTCCCTCTTTATCCGTTCTGTTCAGACGTTCCCTGTCTACCACATAACTGTCCTTGTACTGCACCACGGTAATCAACGTACTATCTTCTGAAAACTCTCTCGATAATCCCTGCTTTTTCCCATTTTTATAAAACACAATCAACTTCAATTCTCCTGTAGGATGATAGTAAAATGAATTTCCTTCTTTCTTTCCCATCACATACAACTCACTGGAAACCAGGGTAGGTTGTCCTGGATTTTGGGGATTATTATAACTGTATCTGTTTGAATACCCGCTCTTCTCTCCAATCTTATAACTGATCTGCTCCGTCAATTCACCCGCCTGATTATAAAAATTCCACAGGCTGTCCAGTAAAAAATTGGTTCGTGTTCCTTCTGATTTAATAACCCCGGTTACATAATAGGTTTTCCAGTACCCGTCTGGTTTCTCATCCCTCATTAATCCCTCACTCGACACCTGGTTGTGCGGATAAAAGAACTGAACGAAACCGCTATCAGATTCTTCACCCTGACCGGCTAACTGCATATTTACCAATCCCAAAAAAAAGAGCGTTAATACATATTGAAAAAACCTGTTTAACATGAAGATACCTTATAATTGAAGACGGTTTGATATTTCAAGCATTCTTACGATTGACCCCCGTGCTTTATCCATCAAATCCTGTTCCAAAGTTATTTCAGGAAGCTCATATTTCAAAGTGTTATAGATCTTTTTAAGGGTTATCAGTTTCATATATTCACAATCGTTACACGCACAGGTCGAATCCTTAGGTGGGGCAGGAATAAAGAGTTTTTGCGGACTGGCCTTTCTCATCTGGTGGAGAATTCCAGATTCCGTTGCCACAATATATGAATTCCCGCTGTGTCTGATCGTATAATTCAACAGAGAGGTTGTAGATCCAATATGATCGGCTACAATCAAAATCTGTTTTTCACATTCTGGATGTGCAATTATTTGAGCATCAGGATTTTGTTGCTTCAGCTCAAGGATCCTTTCCAGACTGAACTCCTCATGTACATGACAGGCACCATCCCAGATAACCATCTCTCTTCCTGTCATACTTTTGATATAATTGCCCAGATTCCGGTCCGGCGCAAATAAAATTTTCTCATTTTCGGGTAGACTCTCAACGATCTTAAGTGCATTGGTAGAGGTACAGATTATATCTGTTAACGCCTTGATTTCTGCTGTGGTATTCACATATGAGATCACAGTATGTTCTGGATATCTCTCTTTAAATGCCGCAAAATCTTTTGGAGGACAGGAATCGGCCAGAGAGCAGCCAGCCTGCAGATCAGGAATCAAAATCTTCTTTTCCGGTGCCAGAATTTTAGCTGTTTCAGCCATAAAATGTACTCCGGCAAAGAGGATTATATCTGCATCTGTATCTGCAGCCTGTTGCGACAATCCCAGGCTGTCCCCAACAAAGTCGGCAATATCCTGTATATCGCCCTCCTGATAAAAATGAGCAAGTATTACCGCATTCTTCTTTTTTCTCATACGGTTGATCTCATCAATAATATCGATCGACTTATCCACATCAAGGTCTATAAATCCTTTTTTCTCCATTTCTGATTTATTCACAATACTCATAATATATATATAATCATATTAAAATAATAAATCTTTTTAATAATGATGATAGGCGGTTGATTCTGTTTTAAAAAAACAGAAGGTATCTTTGCATAATCAAGTATTGAATGGTTTAACACACTCTATTAACAATCGGGATATTTGTTAAGTTCTGAACAGAGGCATATTACAAAATAATTTAACATCGGTTAACATCGGTTTGATTTAATAAGAATATCTCCAAAACAAAGAGCCTGACGGTTGATAATATGTTTATCATTCATGGTAAAGTTAGCTTAATTAGCGGGTTCGGACAGGGGAGGTGCCTTGAAGTGTGTTTTTTAAAATTATTGAACAACAAATCAACAGTAGGATTGTTAAAAAAGTAGAAAAATGAAAAGAACCCTGGCCATTGCTTCGGATCATACTGGATACATCATGAAACTTTCCATGATTAAGTACCTGGAGGAGAAAGGCTATGAGGTAACTGACTTTGGAACAGATTCCACCGATGCTGTCAATTATCCGGATTTTGGACACCCCCTGGCTGAAGCAGTTGAATCGGGCAAGTTTAGCCTGGGCATATCTCTTTGCGGAAGTGGAAACGGGATCAATATGGTTACCAATAAACACCAGGGAATCCGAGGTGCATTATGTTGGAACAGAGAGATTTCCATGCTGGCAAGAAGCCACAATGATGCAAATATCTGCTCCATACCAGCCAGGTATATAGACATAGAGACGGCCAGGGAGATTGTGGATGCTTTTCTGGGAACAGATTATGAAGGGGGCAGGCATGATATCAGGATTAATAATATACCCATACAATAGTAACAGATGTTATCCAATACAAGCAAATATGCCATCAGGGCTTTGATCTATCTTGAACTCTATTCTTCCCCTGAGAAAAAAGAGGGAATTAAGAACATTGCCGGAGAACTTGATATCCCCTCTCCGTTTCTTGGAAAGATTTTGCAGGTACTCGTAAAACAACAACTGCTTGGTTCAACAAAGGGTCCGCATGGTGGTTTCTATCTTAAAAAGCCGGCCATTGATATTACAATAATGGAGGTAATTGACATTATGGACGGAAGGGACTCTTTTGATAGTTGTGTGATCAGAACCACCCCCTGTGATGATAGCCGACCCTGTAGCCTGCATCACAAACTGGGCCCTTTAAGAAGGAAGATAAAAACTATTTTTAGCACAGAAACCATTGCCGATCTGGCGTCGGAATTCAGAGAAGGAAGAGAACTCATCAGGATTTAAGGAAACGGAACAGCCTGAATCCACCCATAAACCGATAGGCCAGATAACCGGCAAAAAGACCCGCTAGATTGGCCAGCAAGTCGGTCCATTCCGCTCCGCGGGTTGCAACAACGGTGGCCTGTAAGATTTCGATCAGTCCGCTGAGCAGAAAGATGACCGCAATAATAAACAGGTGATATACAGAGCCTTGACGGTTACGCCTACTCTCCATCAGCGCCACAAAACCGAGCGAGGCATACATGGATAAATGGACAATCTTATCGATATAAGGAATTGAAAAAAGAGAGGGATAAGGCATACTACTGCCGGGAACAAGGCTCAACAGAGCAATAACAATGACCAGCAGGATAGAAAATTTATATTGGAACACGTACCTTAGCATATCTGGAAGGCATTCATAAGCCACAACAAATATGACAATTATTTTGTAATGAAAGTAGATGAACTGCTCACTTTCCTGGGCGGAGAGAAGATCGAAACATGGTTCGACCTGGGACTTTTCCTTGATCGTTTCAGGGAGGATCAGGCCTATCCATCCATTTACCTGGATGGACCATTCGATGATTTCAAGGAGGGGCTCAGAACCGGAGGGGTAGCATTTCTTACATTTCACTATATGGTGGACGGGGTGACGGTTGAAGTGGATAAGTATGCCTCCCTGATGAGACGCAATATTCCTGGAATTCCAATTCACTATATTGCCGGGGAGATCCATTCCAAAACAGCACCTTTTATACAGGAGGATTATATACAGAAGGTGATACCGGAACTGGCCGGGTTTAATGAATGGGAGCTCTACCGGGACTTCTACTTCAACAAACTTGAACGGGGAGGGCCTGTTTATAATGCACTTATAGGAAAGTTGTGGAGCCAGACCCTTGATATTGTGGAAAAACTGGGTCATTATATAGAGGAGCAGGGAATCAGCCTGCTCTATATAATCAATGTATGTTCCAACCCGGGCAATGTGGCTTATGTACTGGCTCTGGTACTCCTGTCTGAATTTCTAAAGATACCGGTGATCAATAACAACCACGATTTCTACTGGGAGGGTGGAATGTGTTTTTCCGACAGGGAGAAGACGGGGACACCAAAGGGACCGCGGGATTTCTTCTTCACTAACTGTCACCTGGGGGAGGTCTTCTCGATTATTGAAATGCTCTATCCATGGCAATCACGTACCTGGATCAATGTGAATATCAACAGGGGACAGTCCGAACACCTGATCCGGATCAATGGTCACAACCCGGTTAACGTGATGGAGATAGGTACCGCAGTGGATACATCACTCTACACCAAAGGAGATAAGCGAAAAAACATCAACACATTTCTTCAGGTGGAGAAGATTCTTTCGAGGTACAGGGAGCAGCTTGTCAGCTATTCGGTTGAGGATGTGCTTGCGGGGGGATTGGTAGCGGAGAAGAACCCAAAACCAATTTTGATAGGGGAGCGCACCGCGCCGGTGGAACAGTTTATAGGGGAGAATATCATACTTCTGCAGCCCACAAGAATTATCTCAAGGAAAAGGATAGAGACCTCTTTCAATCTGTTGTTGAAAATGTTTCAGGAGGAGGAGATGATATTGAGGTTCAGAAAAACCTCTCACCTGAAAATGACGCTGCTTATTACCGGACCTATAGCAACCGGACACTTCGGTTATTATATAAAATTGATAGAGAGGTTCAGAAATCTTCTGAACGAAGCGGCTCCTGAGCTGAAGCAGCGGGTCTACCTGGCACTGTTGTTTGGAGAGTTGGACCATGACGATTTCAAG